>JAFWXG010000198.1 GCA_017523005.1 Clostridia bacterium | reverse complement strand
GAAGTTTTAAGATGGGCAACGCAAGACTGCATGACCCTTGACGATATTCCGTATATAGGTGGGTATTCAAAATCGACCCAAGACCTTTATGTTGCAACGGGTTTTAACAAATGGGGAATGACATCTTCCATGGTTTCCGCAAAAATTTTAAAAGATATCATGCTTGGCAAGCCAAACAGATATCTTTCAGTTTTTAACCCATCAAGAAGTATTATTCATCCACAGCTTGCGGTAAACGGATTTGAAACTATTACCAGCCTTTTAACCCCTGTTGCACCCAGATGTCCGCATTTAGGCTGTGCATTAAAATACAATCCGCATGAACATTCATGGGATTGTAAGTGTCATGGTTCGAGATTTGACGAAAAAGGCAAAGTAATAGACAACCCCGCAAACGGAGATTTAAAGATTTAAAAATCTCGTTTGAAGAGTTTGATTTGTTTTAGTTTCAAGTTCATCGGAAAGATTAGCAAACTCGCCGATTTCTCCGTATTTTTTTATTAAAGCTCTCTTTAAAATTATATCTGCAAGCTTTGGATTTTTAGGGAGCAACGGACCATGCAGATAGCTTGCAAAAACATTTTTATAGATTATGCCTTCGTTACCATTTCTTGATATCATTTTAGCAAGCGGTGTAAACCCTTTAATATCAGTTTTTTCGGTATGATTTTCAAAACCTACGATATTAAATTTTTCCCCGTCTATATCACATTCTGCAACAGCATTTCCTATAGTTCTTTCGTCGGTAAGATGAGTTTCGATATTCAAAACATCAAGCCCTGTTATATTTTCCTGTTCAGGATATTTCCCGAGCATGGGAAATCCCCCGCAAAGCGCAAGCAAAACTTTGTTATCTTCAATAAACTCTGTAAGCTCGTCCTTTATTTTTAGTAATGTGTCACACACGATTTTCTGTTCCTTTTGCGCACCACCGCCCAAGACCAAAATGTCGGTGTTATCTAAATCGGGAAGATTTCCCTCTGATACCTCATTGACATTCACAGCTATTCCGCGCCATAACAGACGCTTTTGGAGTACAGAGATGTTGCCCTTATCTCCGTAGAGATTGAGTAAATCAGGATATAAATGTGTAATAGAAATCTCTCTCATTTTTCCAACTCCTTTAAATAGCCTTGAGCACCGAACAAAACTGTGTAATTCACAAGCAGATACTTTGCTTTTCCGTCTTTTGATAACGCAAAGTCTATTGCATTTTTAATTTCTGAAAAAATGGAAACTTTTGATTGGTCGAACCCTGCGTATTTTAAGCGAAGTGCCAAATCTCCGTATCTTCTTCCCGAAACTGAATAAGAAAGGATAGATTTATCGTTTAAAAATGCGTCGAAGTCAACATCCCAAAGCCATGAAATGTCCTGACCGTCTTCCACGGCATCATTTACAGCCAAGATTACATCTTTTTCTCTTGGGTCTTCCAAAACTGTGTTTACAGACTGATTAAACCCCGCAGGATTTTTTGCAAGAACCAAATATACATCCTTGCCGTTTATGTTAAAATGCTCCATTCTGCCTATCTGGGGCTTATATTTTTTTGCACAATCACTTATAATTTCAAACGGAATACCACATTCTGTCGCACCTGCCATAGCACCTAACACATTGTAAATGTTATAAACTCCGCGTCCGTTTAAGTCGATTTTCCCAAATCCCTCAACATTAAAGGATATAGCAGGGAAAACTTTTATGTCTGTCGCACTGTAGGATAAAGGCGGTCTTTTAAAACCGCAGTCGCAACTATAATCCCCAAGCTGACTGAAATGTATGAAATTATATCTAAGCTCTTTTCCGCAAGCGTAGCAGTATTTTCCCTCTTTTACTTGGCTTTGCTTGTCGGAAATTTTATCTTTTATTCCGTAAAATTTCTTTTCATTTTTAAATTCGCGTACTGTTTCAAAAATCAACGGGTCGTCGCCGTTTGCAATAATTGTGGCATTCGGTGCAAGAGATATTGCATCTTTAAGGTGTTTCATGGTCATTTCAATTTCGCCGTAGCGGTCAAGCTGGTCTCGAAAAAGATTGTTTAACACGATTTTTGTGGGAGTTGCAGATTTAAAAATATGTTTTGCCCACGCCTCGTCCATTTCGAGAGTAGCCAAGTCTGCCTTTAATTTACCAAACCAGCTTGTCTTATTGATAAATGCGGTCACAACACCTGTTTTCATGTTAGCGCCAATTCTGTTTGAAACAACTTGTTTTCCGCCTGCTTCAAGGTAGTCTGCAAGCATATTGTTGGTGGTAGTTTTGCCGTTTGTACCCATAACCGCATCAATATCGCCTTTCATTTGCGACGCCATTCTCTCTAAAACAAAAGGACATATCTTCATAGCTACAACACCAGGGTTTGTTGACGCTTTTCTGCCAAGTATTTTAAGTAGCAGAATTGCTGATTTACCCGCTAAAATTGCTAATCTGTACCGCATAATTCCTCCCATGTATAATTAAGCTTAATTTGGGGCAACCTTTAATTACCTCACAAAACACATTTTGTTTTTCGGTACTCTTCTTGAGTGCCGTTTCTTTTTATCAAAATGGGACGATTTAAAACCGTCCCATATAGTTATTCTTTGCCGTTCCAGCAATAAGTGCAAAGCTTACATGGTTCTAAACCAATAGCCTCAATCGCACCCTCTATAGACTGAAATTCAAGCGAATTAAAGTTAAGCTGTTTGCAAATAGCCTCTCTTAACTTCTTTCCTCTTTCTGTTGAAGAATCAGAATATTCATCAATATGCTTAAAGCCCTCTTCTCCCTCAAGCTCTAAAATTGTACGGCGTGCGATTAAGTCCTTATCATTTGTAGCACTTGAAAAGTTTAAAAATTTACAGCCATACATAATAGGCGGGCAGGCAGAACGCATATGCACTTCCTTTGCACCGTTATTGTAAAGGAAATCCACAGTTTCTTTAAGCTGTGTACCGCGTACAATAGAATCGTCAACAAACAACAATTTTTTATCTTTAATAAGCTCGCAAATAGGAATTTGTTTCATTTTTGCAATTTTTTTACGGTCACCTTGCTGGGTTGGCATAAAACTTCTTGCCCATGTGGGTGTGTATTTTATGAAAGGTCTTGCAAACGGAACATCGCTTTTATTTGCATAACCGATTGCGTGTGGAGTTCCTGAATCAGGCACACCGCAAACGAAATCAATACCCTCGGCATTTTTCTTCTTTTTGTCACTTTCAGCCATGATTTCGCCGTTTTTATATCTCATGACCTCAACATTTTTGCCCTCGTAAGTTGAGTTTGGATATCCATAGTATGTCCAAAGAAATGCACAAATTCTCATTTCTTTTCCTGGTGCAACAAGCTGGGTAATTGAATCTGCAGTAATTTCCACAACTTCTCCTGGGCCTAATTCTCTCTCATTTTGATATCCTAATTTCTGGTACGCAAAAGACTCAAAAGATACACAATATCCTTCAGCGCTCTTGCCGACTAAAACAGGGAGTCTGCCTAATTTGTCACGAGCAGCAATCAAATGTCCCTCGTTAGTGAGTATCAAAATTGATGCTGTTCCCTCTATTTCACTTTGAGCAAAAGCAATACCCTCTGCAAAATTGCTTTTTTGATTTATAAGTGCCGCAACCAGTTCGCATGGATTGATTCCACCGCCTGTCATAGCAACAAAATGTCCGTTTTCTCTTGAAAGATGCTTTTCAATAAGCTTGTCTGCATTATTTATAATACCGATAACACAAATCGCATAAACGCCTAAGTTAGAGCGGATAAGAAGCGGTTGCGGATTGGAGTCGCTTATGCAACCGATTACAGCATTGCCCTTGATTTCTTCAAAAATGCGTTCAAATTTGGTACGGAACGGGGAATTCTCTATATTATGAATTTCCTTTTGCAGACCAATCTCTTCATCATAAGCTGCCATACCGCCTCGTTTTGTTCCTAAATGAGAATGATAGTCTGTGCCGAAAAACGCATCAGAAACCGCGTCATGCTTGCTGACTGTACCAAAAAAACCGCCCATAATTTGTCCTCCTGCATATAAAAACTCGTTTTTTCACATTCATGCAACTATTCTACCACAAATTCTGCAAAAAGTAAACATTTTTTTAACAAAAAAGACAGGGTTAACCCTGTCTTGTTTTATTGTTTCACTAATTTCCTTATTTCTGATAAGCTTTTGCCCAAAAGTTCTTTCTCTAAAACATTTTCGTCATTAAGCTTAACCACTTTCTTGTGTTCATCATCTTGTCCAAGCATTTGGCCTATTATTCCGTTCTCCATTTTAAACATTCCCTGATATCCGCCTACAAGTACATATTTGCCCTCAACAGGAACTTCATCTGCCATGCTAAATTCATTTATAACAAAAACATATTCTTCAGATATTTCTGGAATGATTTGCCGTTCCATAT
>JAFWXG010000197.1 GCA_017523005.1 Clostridia bacterium | reverse complement strand
TACCTGATTTAATGTCGTTGATAGCACGGGTTACATCAGGTGTAACAGTACCAGCTTTAGGGCTCGGCATAAGACCTTTAGGACCTAAAACCTTACCTAAACGACCAACAACACCCATCATATCGGGAGTTGCAACAACAACATCAAATTCAAACCAGTTTTCACCCTGGATTTTTGTAACTAATTCTTCAGCACCTACATAATCAGCGCCTGCAGCCTGTGCTTCGTCTGCCTTGTCGCCTTTAGCAAATACGAGAACTCTTGCTGTCTTACCTGTTCCGTTAGGAAGGACAACAGCGCCTCTAACCTGCTGGTCAGCATGTCTTGAGTCAACACCTAACTTAACATGAAGTTCAACTGTTTCGTCAAATTTTGCTTTTGCACACTGACATACTAATTCAAGTGCTTCTGAAGAATCATAATATTTTGTGCTGTCAATAAGTTTTGCAGCATCCTGATATTTTTTTCCTCTAAACATAATTTACCTCCTGTGGTTAATCTCAAGATTTTTTAAATCTCTCCCACTAATTTTCTGAACTTAGTCCTCTACTGTAATACCCATGCTGCGTGCTGTACCAGCGATCATGCTCATAGCAGTTTCGATGTTTGCAGCGTTCAGGTCTGGCATTTTCATTTCAGCAATTTTACGAACCTGTTCTTTTGTCAGCTGGCCAACTTTTGTTTTGTTTGGCACGCCAGAAGCAGATTCAAGGCCGAGTTCTTTTTTGATGAGAACTGGTGCTGGTGGTGTTTTTGTAATGAAGCTAAATGTACGGTCTGCATAAACTGTAATTACTACAGGAATGATATAACCGATATCTTTCTGTGTTCTTTCATTGAATTCTTTTGTGAAAGACATAATGTTAACACCGTGCTGACCAAGAGCTGGACCAACAGGTGGTGCTGGAGTTGCCTTACCAGCTGGAATCTGGAGTTTGATATATCCAGTAACTTTCTGAGCCATTATAAATACCTCCGTGTAATGTGGTAAGCTATCGGACAGGACCTTTTCCCGTCCTCCCACGGGCACAAAACGCACCCTATAAAAATCACTCTTTAGTGACTCTTACCGTTGTTAGATTGGTTTAACCAGTAACAGGTCTAATTCGGAAAGTGTTTCTCTGCCAAACATAGAAACATTAACTTTCACTTTCATTGCATCGGCGTCAATTTCTACAACTTCGCCGATAAAGCCAGCCAATGGACCATCTGCAATTTCAACATTGTCGCCAACTGCAAAGTCAATTGTCTGTTTTTTGGTTTCAACGCCCATTGCGTCAACTTCCTTCTGGGAAAGTGGACTTGGTTTCTGGCTTGATGCGCCTACAAAGCCTGTAACGCCGCGGGTGTTGCGCACGATATACCATGTTTCATCTGTGAGAACCATTTTTACAAACACATATGAAGGATACAGTTTGTTTTCTGTTTCTTTGCGTTTGCCGTCTTTGATTTCCACAACTGTTTCAACAGGAATTTTAACATCCTGAATCATATCGCGCAGGTTGCGGTTTTCGATAACTGCTTCAAGGCTTGAAGCTACCTTGTTTTCATAGCCTGAATATGTGTGAACAACATACCATTTTGCCTCGCTCATATCTACACCTCGCTTTTGAATTAACGTTTTAGTAAATCAGCTTCAACACCAGACCAAAAATGGTGTCAAGGCCAAAGATTAACACTGCTGCGATCAGAGATACTGCGATTACAACAAGAGTGTTATTCACGATCTGGCTTTTTGTTGGCCACACAATCTTTTTCAGTTCGCCTTTGATTTCAACGGCGCGTCTTTTGATTGATGCGAAAAAGCCAACTTTTTCTTTGTTGTCTGCCATTTCGTCTACCTCTTATTTAGTTTCTCTGTGAAGAGTGTGTTTTTTGCAAAAACGACAATACTTTTTCAGTTCTACTCTGTCTGGAGTATTCTTTTTGTTTTTCTTTGTGTCATAATTGCGCTGTTTGCATTCTGTACATGCAAGTGTAATTCTAACTCTCATATCGGCACCTCCATTAAAGTTAGCCTCCCTCTTTTGTCGCAAAAAATTATTGCATAAAAAATAGACCTACAAAAGAGGTATAATTAGTTTACCATACAAATCGGCTAAAGTCAACAAAAAATCACCATATTTTTGGCAGATGTGACTATTTTACCATCATTGATTTTTTTGGCATACTTGTATCGTCTTTTTTGGACTTAACCTTATATATTTTACATCTTTTTGCCTTGATAATCAAGGATTTTTTGCTATTTATGCT
>JAFWXG010000196.1 GCA_017523005.1 Clostridia bacterium | reverse complement strand
TTGCAACCTTTTCAAAGGCTGTTGGAATTTCAGGCATCTGACCGTTTTGATATAATCCAAAGTAAGGAGTTTGTGATACATATACAATACAGATATCTGCAGTTGCATCATGTTCCCAAAGCTTTCTTGCAATACCTTCAACATCTTTTTCGGTACCGCTGTTTGCTGCATATTCAACAAACAAGAGGTCTGGATTATACGCTAAAATTTCTTCATCAAGACGGCAAGCCGCAAGGTCAGCACCAGTTCCTGACATAGCAACCTTAACTTCTGTGATGTTGGCATCAGGATACTGTTGTTTTAGCCATGCTGTTGTGAGTGGTCGCCATGTTTCGCCTTCTGTGATACTACCGCCAATGTAAGCTACTGTAACAGCTTCGCCTTTTTCGAGTTTTGCGATAGTATTCTTCATACCGCCTCTAATGTTGAATTCTTTTGCCTCGTATTCTTGGTTTCTGAATACATAGTCGATATCGTAGTCTGTAACTGTACCAAAGTCTCCGCCTGCATTTTCATCAGGGTTGGTCTTGTCTTCTTCGCTGAATGTGAAGTTTTGAACCTCGCAAAGAGCTTTCATTGTATCAAACCCATCCCAAAGCATGATTTTACCCTTTGTCCAGCTTTCCGTTGAACTAAAGATGTGTTCTGTTTTTTCTAAACCGCTGTATGCGTCTAAATCTTCAAATGTTGTGTATGCTACATCTGCCAATCTTCCTGATTTAGTGTAAACAGCATAAATCAATGTACCTTCTTCAATCTTGTTTGCAGTACGGTTTTTAAGTGTAAAGGAAAGCTTGTTTCCGTATGAGTTAATACCGGAAATGTCAATAATCTCTTTATTTACAGATGCACGGAACGCAGAATTTCCTGCATAGGTCGGGAAATTCTTTTCGGAAATTCCCTTGAAGTTTGCATCAGATGTTATCATAGCTGCTGCAAATTTTGCTCCGTTTGCAGAAGTATCCATTAGAGAAATCATCATTTTTGAGTCTTTGCTGAGCCATACTTTTCCTGCATAGTCCCAACCGTATGAACCACCCTCATCAGTTTGAGTGGTTTCTCCAAACACGCCGATTTCTCCGTCTAAAATCGTTCCGTTAACACCAAACTTCATTGAGCGTGTACCTTGACCTTCTGTTGAGTCATCTTTTGAATAACCCCAGATATAATATATACCGCCTGTTTCAATATTGATGGAAGCTGTTGCTTCTTTTGCACTTCCGCTTGTAATACCGCTTAAAATATCGCGTCCGCCGTCTGTTGCCAAAGTCCATGTACCAAGGTCTGTATTAAAATCTTCGGGTAAAACGAGCATATTGATTTTTGTTTCATCAAGAGGCAAGAACGCCAATGTAGCTGATGCTTTGTTGAAGTTTTCTTCCATGTGTGCATCATCTGGGGTATAGTCTGATGCAGTTGAGAAACAAATACCTGCAAGTCGTGCATAAAGACCTGCTTTTGTAACTTCAACTAATACCTCATCGCCCTTTTTGAATTCGTATGTACCAATGGTTTCCCACACATAACCTGCTGTATCGTGGTCACCAATTCTTTCGCCCTTAACGCCGTTAATTTCGACATCCATATAACGATTAGTTGCGCTGTCATTCAGATAGTCTCTTGCATAGCCTTTAACTGTATAAGTTCCGTCTTCGGGAATTACAACTAATGCACTTGCTGTGCCGAGTATACTTGCTGTACCGAACAACACATACTTTCCGCTTTCTGTTTCAGTTGTCCAGTTGCCTGTTTTTGAGAACTGGTCAGGATGGATAAAGAATGTTGAACTGTCATCAGGAAAATCGACTGATGGTGCCGGCTTGGGCGATAAAGTTAAATCATAAGTGTAATATCCGCCTGATGCATTTTGCAAGCCTCCAAATGCTGTAAAATCAACATTATACTCTGTTGCACCGCTTCTTACACTGCTCCTTTCAACCATAACATCTTCAAATACGATGGTTTCTGTGTGTCCGTTTGCAATACCTGTTGCGGTAGGTGTTGCAGTACCATTAAGCAAGCAACCTACAAGCTGATTATCCAAAGTAAGTGGTACAGGAAAGTTAGAAGCAGAAACTACCAATCTTCTAAGCCCTGCAGCACCATCTGCTGTAACAGTTAATTTAAAGGATGTGAAGTTATAAGGGTCAAACACTGTCGGTGTATCAGGCTCATCATCTCCGCCGTCATCTCCGCCACCTGTACCTAAAGGTGTACGGCTTAGGGTTAAATCCCAAGTATGGTTGTCATATCCTAAGTCAGCTTTTTGAGCAAAATACAATTCATAGCCCCCAGCTGATCTTACTGCAGAACTTGTAATTTCGACATCTTCAAAAGCAACAACAGTGCTGTCTGCTTTTGTTGCAGTACCGTTTAAGTAACAGCCTTTAAGCAAATCAGCTTCATTAAGTGTAAACGGAATTTTAGAAAGCTGGTCCTCAGCTATAACAACCTTGGTTGGTGAGTTGAAAGCACCTGTCGTAGGAAGCTTAAAGGGTTCAAAATTATCTATTGTAATATCGCTGTCGCCTGTTTCGCCATCTCCGCCACCTGTTGAGCCTTGTGCTGTACGGCTTATGGTCAAATCAAAGGTAAAGCTTCCTGAAGGAACTAAATCTGCTTTAGCTGCAAAATACAATTCATAATCTACGCCGCCACTATGCCAACCAGAGTCGGTTACCTGAACATTTTCAAAATTTATAACTGCACTTGTAGAGTTGTTGGTTGCAGTACCGTTTAAGTAACAGCCGTTAAAC
>JAFWXG010000195.1 GCA_017523005.1 Clostridia bacterium | reverse complement strand
TACCTCAATGTATAGACAAAACCGAAGATAATTGAACCTATTATTTCAAGCCCAAGAAATTCAAGAAAAAAATCAAAGTCTTGAGTTGCAATAAACTCAAGAATGGAAAAACCAATGAAAAAACAAAGACTTGCAATTAAGCTTTGTTTTATAAATGGAGGGATAACTATTTTTTCTTTTATTTTTTTAGAAGATGAAGCTTTTGTGGGCTGCTTTTCAAGATTTCTTTCTTTATGACGATTTCTCTTGTAGTCAATAATTTCATGTCGCATCAATTCTCTATAATCTTCCCATTCGATTTTTTTCCAGGTATCTTCTTTTAAGGCTGCAAGGGCTTTTTCATATTCAGCAGTAAGATGTGCTTTGATAATTTCAGAATCAATGCACTTTTCCGCATGGGAAATTTCTTCTTCATAATCTTCTTTAAGCTTTTCGGGAGTTAATTCGGAATGATAAAACAGTACCCGGTAATCAAAGCACAAGTACCTTTGCTCCGCGTAAAATGAAAACTTGCGATTTTCAAAAAGCAAATTAAAATCTTTTGACGGAGAAATTCTACTTATAAGGCTTTGGTTGAATATTTCCAGAACCTCATCCTTTGATGTATTTTTAAAGAAATCCTTATCAAATTCGTTTTTAAGAGTCTGTCCGCCGCCAAAAGGTTCACAATGGTTGGCTGCAAGGAAAAAACTGCCGTCGTATTTTTGAAACAGAGAATAATCCACAAATGAATAAAGTACATCACGCCCGGGCTTGTCATAAATATTTGCATATAAAAACATTACACGGACACAGTCATGGTATTCGCGGCTTTCTTCACTTGATTTGTTGTCAAAGTAAAAACCGCAATCAAGAGCACTTTCTGCTTTGCTTCGTGATAGGCTTGGAGTAACTGCAATATCGCCTAAAATTAAAGATTCTTTACTGTCTAAAATTGCCATTTTGAATCCTCCGTCTGTTCGCAGCGCGGCGTCAAAATAATTTTTACAGCCGTTTTTTATCGCGCGGATCACTAGAACTAATTATAGCATATTTTTGAATTTTTTGCAGGAACATAACCGCTAGGGAAAATGTGTCAGAACAGAAAGTGTCGTTGATACAAAAAAAAATAACTCACTTTTCATTCAGCATTTCTTGCAACTCTAAAACCAATATAAAATAATTCGTCTTCCATTTTAGCAACAGGTTCTTCCATATAAAAATACTTCAAGAAATCAGTCAAGCTATCATAATCTTGTATTTTATTACCAGGGATTCCTGTTCCTACGACAAATGCGTATTTCAGGTCATCATTAAGATTATCCCTATGTATTTCTGTACCAGTCCATTCCAGACCGTTCCCCAGCATATCATAAAGCTTTAACGGGTTAGGTTTTAATGTTCCCACTGATATATGCTTTGCAAAACAATCATAAATATAATCTGAATAAGAAATGTTTTCCCACCATTTGTTTTTTAATGATTCTTTTCCTCCAAAAAAAGCGTAAAACCATTCATTTTTTGAAGGAAGCCTATAGCCATTTGCATTATTATCTGTTTTTATCTCAGGTAAATTACTCAAATCATAAACTTTTTGAAAATTATGCTTTGAACTAAGATAGTTGCAAAACTCGCATGCATCATAAAAACTGACAAACATAGCAGGACAATTTGATTTTGGCATAGTTACATCAAGACTGTATTCCGAACTGTTGGAAGAATATTCTTTATAAGAGTTTTCCTTTAAAAAGTTTTCGTATTCTTTCCGCGTAACTTTATATCGGGATATATAAAAACTTTTTACAGAAACAGTTTCCAGATTTGTATCTAAAACTTTAGAAAAATCATATTCACCGCCTTCTATAAATACATCATCATTAAAACCTCTGTTTTTACAACTAACAAAGCTTATAGTAATTAATAGAATACATAATAAATAGCGTTTTAACATTTTTCTCCTCCTGATAGCAGATAAATATTATTATTTTTATGAAGCGGTGTCATCTTCCGCCCCCGCAGTTGAGCCAGTCAAAATCACAGATTCAAGCAATGCCGGTACAATTTGTTCCAAATCAGAATTCTTGATCTTGCGTTTCACATCAAGATATATGATTTTTTCGCCGTTGAAGAAGGAAAATCCTTCAGCACATACCTGCATTTTTCCGCTTCGATTTGAAGGGGCATTTCATAGGCAACAGCCTCGCCGTTGTTTTTGTCAAGAAACTGCAAGGTAGCCCTTCCGCAGACTGCTTTTTCATAAGGAATGGTAAAGGTAATTTCCTCTATGTCGTGCTTATAGAAAATAGCTTTCACCGAAAATGAGGATGTAATTCCGCTTTTCGTCTGCATTGTTTTCTGATTGCTTGCGGCGTAGGAGTCAAAGGAAATTAAAAAAGCAGTGTTAGAATTGAGATTAAGTTTTTTTTCTCCATTCATCTCGCGTCATTTTTTAATCTCCTTTTGCCTTCACCTGTGCAGGCCTTCTTCATATTGAATTTCAAGCGCATTGTGTTTAGACAGTCCGTCCAGATAAGAAATGTACATTTCCCTCAGGGCCTTGTCTTTTGCAAGAACAAGAAATTTAAAATCCAGCAAGAAATTTATTTTCGCAAGATTTTCTGAAACTTCATTCCGCTCGTCAGCTGCTGAAAATGGTCTAAAATCAAAAGTGTACTTCACGTTTTTCAGAGCGGACTCAAGGCTGTGTACAAGTGCATTTTCATGATTCAAAAAATCAATTTTCCTCTGAATCCTGTCCAGCTCATCATTCAAAGAAAAATAATTGTAATATACTTCACCTTCAAATTCGTAAAATGAATGGGATACTTGTTCCGGAAAAATCAGGCAGTTGAAGGAATAGCATGGAGAATCTTTCGTTATGCCCTTTGTCTTGCTCAAAACTTCATTTACATCGGCCTCTGTGTTCTTGCATTTGTACGCATAGTAGTAATAGGTAAAATCATCAGTCGCACAAAAAATCAAATTGTCAAAGGCGTCGGCAAGAATGATTTTTTTGATTTCATATTCATATCCCTTTTCTTCAAGTTTCGCATAAAATTTTTTGTCTTCTTCGCTGTAACTTCTTATCTTCGGATTCTTGATTCTAGATTCGATTAAGTTTTCTATTGCCATTTTAACTCCAGATTTTATTCTAGCAT
>JAFWXG010000194.1 GCA_017523005.1 Clostridia bacterium | reverse complement strand
GCTACGGCATCACCGCCTCCGGTATGAGGGCACAAGTTGGTGTTGTTGCGGTTGACAGAAGAGTAATTCCTTTGGGCACAAAGCTTTATATTGAAGCTGTTGACGGTTCATGGGTTTACGGAAATGCAATCGCAGGCGATACAGGCGGTGCAATTAAAGGCAATCGTGTAGACTTGTTCTTTGACACAACTGCAGAATGTTTACAGTTTGGCAGACGCGCAGCCAGAGTTTATATTTTAGACTAAACACAAAAAGCAAGGATTTTTCCTTGCTTTTTTTATATTTTTTCAGTATAATGTAGATAAATTTTTAAATTAAGGTGGTTTTATGCAGAAATTTGTAATCGGTATAAACGATGCAGGTCAGCGTTTAGACAAGTACTTAACAAAAAAATTCCCGCAAATGCCTTCGGGAATTTTATATAAAGGTATTCGCAAAAAAAGAATAAAGCTTAACGGTAAGCGCGCAGAGGCGTCGGTATTTTTAAATGAGGGCGACTTACTTGAGCTATATATAAATGACGAGTTTTTGGTTGTAAAACAGGAAACTGCTGATTTATCCTGCATAAACCCCGATTTAGATATTATTTATGAAGACGAAAATTTACTTCTTATAGACAAAAAACCAGGCACAAGTATTCATTCCGACCAAACAAAAAACAGCATAGACCTTGTAACTAAAATCAAAGCATACCTTAATCAAAAAGATGAATTTGATTCAAATGACCAAAGCACCTTCTCCCCTGCTGTGTGCAACAGGCTTGACAAGAACACAGGTGGTATTGTAATTGCGGCAAAAAACGCAAAAACCTTGCGTGTGATAAATGAAAAAATACGCAACAACGAGATAGAAAAGAAATATTTGTGTGTTGCAGATGGTGTTTTAGAGCCCAAAACAGCGCTTTTAACGGCGTATCATAAAAAAGACGCAAAACTAAACAAGGTTTATATTTTTGACACTCCTGATAAAGATTCAAAGCAAATTCAGACACATTATCATGTGTTAAAAGAAAAACAAGGAAAATCTTTAGTGGAAGTTACGCTTATTACAGGCAGAACACATCAAATCCGTGCACACTTTGCTCATATAGGGCATCCTCTTATGGGAGATAAAAAATATAACCCGAACTTAAAAAGTACGGGTTATAAGTATCAGGCTCTTTATGCCTATAAATTAACTTTTCTATTTAAGGAAGCTTGTCATCTTGACTATCTAAACGGCAAAACATTTACGGTTGAATCTGTTCCATTTGCTCTAAATTTTTAAGAACATCTTCCTTTGAAACATTTGAAAAACCTGTAAATTCACATTCCAAAGCTTTTTCATACATTTGCTTTGCCTCGTCGTATCTTTGGAGCTTTTGCAAAACACAACCATAATTATACCAACAGTCCGGAAAACCGGGCTGTTTTTCGTGCCCCATAATTTCTTCATATATTTCAAGAGCTTTGTCATATTCTTCTCTTAAATAATAGGTATATCCTAAATTATCGCAAATTCCATTGCCTTGCGGCGCATAATCGTATGCCTTTAGATTATATTGAAGCGCCTTGTCTAAATCGCCTTTTAACGCATACAAAAGTCCTAAATTGCAATACAAATCGGTAGTCTTAATCTTGCTCTGCACATATTCGAGCATTGAAATTGCGCCATCTAAATCCCCCGACTTCCATAAAACAAGTGCATAGTTGGTTTTGGCAGAAAGCTCGTTTCTGTTTAACACTTTTAAACCTTTTTTGTTGGTCTTTTCCTTTCTTAACACTCGTTTGTCACACATTATATGCTTTTCAAAAACTTCTTTTG
>JAFWXG010000193.1 GCA_017523005.1 Clostridia bacterium | reverse complement strand
CAGCACAGTCACCATATTTTAACTATGTCGACGGCACAGGAAAAACGCATGAGGTCTGGTTTGAAAATGCGAGAAGTATTTATGCAAAGTTTCAGTTGTTAAACAGACTTAACCTTGCAGGCTACGGAGTGTGGAATTTAATGCGACCATTCCCACAACTCTGGCTTTTAACCAACGCTCTTTATAAATAAATAAAACGGGCATTATGCCCGTTTTTTATATGCTTTTTAAAAATGTTTCTCCGTTTGAGATGGCTTTTTCTACCGCTTCTTTTGCAGGACCGCCGTAAATTTTACGCTCATTTACACAAGTTTCAAGTGAAATTGCGTCATAAACATCTTGTTCTATAAGGGGAGAGAATTCTTTGAATTCTTGGAGTGTGAGGTCTTCTAATGCTTTGTCTTTTGAAATACAATAGAAGACCGTTTTGCCTGAAATTCCGTGAGCTTCCCTGAAAGGAACGCCTTTTTTCACAAGATAATCTGCATAGTCGGTTGCGTTTGTAAATCCGCCTGCCGCACCCTTTCTCATATTGTCTTTCTTCAAGGACAAAGTAGCTAACATATCAGTAAATACAGGCAAGCACATTTTGATTGTGTCAACAGCATCAAAAATAGCCTCTTTATCTTCCTGCATATCCTTGTTATACGCAAGAGGAATACCTTTCATAACAGTTAAGAGTGCCATCAAATCGCCAAACACACGCCCTGATTTACCACGAACAAGCTCTGCAATATCGGGGTTTTTCTTTTGTGGCATAATAGACGAACCTGTACTGAAAGCATCGTCCATTTCCACATAAGAAAATTCATGTGAGTTAAACAAAATCATTTCTTCGCTCATACGACTTAAATGAACAGAAATAAGTGACAAGTTGCTTAAAAATTCAATGGCAAAATCTCTGTCGGATACGCCGTCTAAGCTGTTTTCTGTAATTGCAGAGAAATTAAGCAAATCCTTTACAAGCTCACGGTCGAGCGGGAAAGTAGTACCTGCTAAAGCGCCTGAACCCAAAGGCATAACATCTGTTCTTTTATAGCAGTCTGTAAGTCTTTCGAAATCACGCTTAAACATCTGGAAATATGCCATGCAATAATGAGCAAAGGTAATTGGCTGAGCCTTTTGCAAGTGAGTGTATCCAGGCATAATGGTATCTAAGTTTTCCTTTGCCATAGACAAAATTGTGTTCATTAAAGAAATGAGCATTTCCTTAATTGCAGAAATTTCGTCTTTTACATACATTCTTATATCAAGTGCAACCTGGTCGTTACGGCTTCTGCCTGTATGTAGCTTTTTGCCCACATCTCCAATTCTCTCAATCAGGATTGTTTCAATATTCATGTGAATATCTTCTGCATCAACCATAAAAGTAACTTTATCATTTTCTACATCAACCAAAATTTCTTTTAAGGTTTTTACAATAAGTTCACTTTCTTTTTCTGTTATAATACCTGCTTTGCCAAGCATTGTAGCATGAGCAATACTTCCTAAAATATCCTGCTTATATAGACGGGCATCAAAAGAAATAGAAGAATTGAAATCGTCAACTTTTTTATCAGTTGCTTTATTAAATCTACCGCCCCAAAGCTTCATAATTATCTTCCTTTCCTTAACTTAAAATGGGGAACTTTTGGCGAAAGTTCCCCGAAAAATCTTATTTCTTGTTTCTCTTAAGCATTGTTGCACGAACTTTTAAGGGTAAGCCGAACAAATTGATAAAGCCTGCTGAATCTTTCTGGTCGTAAACTTCATCTTCTGCAAATGTTGCAATATCTTCATCATATAATGAATAAGGAGATTTTGCACCGGCTGGCATACAGTTACCCTTGTAAAGTTTCATTTTAACTGTACCTGTAACAGTTTTTTGTGTTTCGTCAACGAAAGCAGATAAAGCTTCACGGAGTGGAGTATACCATAAACCGTCATAAACAAGGTCTGCGAATTTGTTGGAAACATCAGCTTTATAATGCATTGTCTGTTTATCTAAGCATATGTATTCAAGTTCTTTGTGAGCAGCATAAAGAAGTGTTCCGCCAGGTGTTTCATAAACGCCACGGCTCTTCATACCAACAAGACGATTTTCAACCATATCAGCAATACCAACACCGTTTGCTGCAGCGATTTCGTTTGCTTTCTGAAGAAGTTCAACACAAGAATTGAACTTTTCGCCATTTATTGCAACAGGAACACCCTGTTCAAATTCAATTTCAACATAGGTTGGGATATCGGGAGCCTGTTCTGTAGATACCATAAGTTTTAATAATTTTTCATACTGTGGTTCATTCCATGGGTCTTCCAAATCCATACCTTCATGAGATAAGTGCCAGATATTTCTGTCCATGCTGTAGTTATCTTCTTTTGTAACCGGTACAGGAATACCACGCTCTTCAGCATAGTCGATTTCTTCTTCACGGGATTTGATATCCCAGATACGCCATGGAGCTATTATTTTAAGATGCGGAGCTAATGCCTTGATTGTAAGCTCAAAACGAACCTGGTCATTACCTTTACCTGTACAGCCATGGCAAATAGCAGTAGCGCCTTCTGCTTCAGCGATTT
>JAFWXG010000015.1 GCA_017523005.1 Clostridia bacterium | reverse complement strand
TTGGTGCATACCTGCTTGGATTTGGCGGATTCAGCAAGGAAACAATGACAACTGTAATTACTATGGTTTTTGGACTTGTGGGAATTATTGCCGGACTTATTATTGCTGCCATTCAGTCAAAGAACGCAAAGCAGATTGAATGATTTTTTACTAAGGCTTGAAAAACCGCTCTCTTTTTGCAAGGGGGCGGTTTATCTGTTTTCTTTGAGGTGATTTTATGGCGGATATTGGTATTAGCGTAGGCTTAGACACTTCTCAATTACAGCAGGGCGCAAGGGGTGCTGCTGATTCTCTTGGTGAAATGTATGACAAAATGGCAAAATTGCAGACCGCAGGGGAAAAGCGCAATGCCATTTATGAGTATATGGCTAATGCAAATAGTGCCATTAAGGAACTTCTAAGCAGTATTAACAATTTGAATGGTACACAGATACAGGGCGGACAGCCCGGAAATGTACCGAACGGAAATGATGATAAAAACGCTACTTCTTTTGCAAACCGTACAAGTAGGGTTACAGAAACATTAAGAAACGCAAACATTGACCGCCTTAAAAGCCAAGTTGAGATTGTGAATGAAAAACTTGGTGAAATGTATGACAAAATGGCGGGTATGAATTCGCTTACTGATTCACAAGATTATGCTTCTATGGCTGAAACCGTAGCAAGATTGGAAGAAGTAAAACGCGGATTAACAGGCGAAATAAACAGGCTTGAAAACGGAACAAACAGACAATCTCGTAATGGAAATGGAGCGTTTGGATTTTTACAGCGTTCTGTTAGTGGTGTTCCGGCAATTATAAACAATGTAGGAAATGGTAATTTAGCATCTCTTGCCGTACAGGGCTTAACTTCGGGAGCTGGATTATTAAAGTCTGGAAGTGCAGCCGCCGCAGAAGGTGGGGCGGCTCTTGCAGGTTTAAGTCCGGCTCTGCTTGCTACAGGCGGTGTCGCTCTTATTGGTGCGCTCGTAGCTGCAGGCGGTAACGCTATGGCTAATCAGTGGGAAAAGAACTCCGAAGAAGCCGTAGATATGCAAGCTCTTTATGGTAGAAACATAGAAGGGAAAACAAAACAGCAGAATAGCGAAGAATTAAGAGAGTTATTCAATGCCGCTTCGACAAAAAATGAAAGAAACTTCACAGGATATACAACACAGGAATTCATGCAGCTTGCAAGCGGATTTTCAAGATTTGGTATAAATAGTTCTTATTCCGCTATGAATAACGCCGCCGATGTTTTAAGTTGGCAGAGGTGGTCGGGTGCTGACCGTGGAGTATTGCAGAACTTTGTAGGAAATGCAATGCGTTATGGAGCTGCTGCATCGGCAAATAATGCTTTGAATCCGGCTTATGCAGCCCTCGAACAGTCGGGTATGCACAAAGGACAACTTAACGAAATGCTTTCTTCTATCCAGAGTGTGCTTGAAGAAGGTATTGCGAACGGCTTTGTAAAATCTACAGAAGAAATAGCAAATAATCTTTCTATGCTCTCAAAGTTGAGCGGAAACAATGTTTTGTGGCAAGGTCAGAATGGTGCGCAGCGACTTTCACAGATGAATTCCGCCCTTGCAAACAGTACATCTTTAGAATCTGTTTCGGCTGTAATGAACTATCAAGCCGCAAATAACGCAAGGGGTAAAATGCTTGCTGAACTTTCTGACGAAAGAACAACGCCTCAGCGTAGAGCATATATCAAAGACCAATTAAAGGGAATTGATACAGGCACTTATATAGATACAATGCTTCTCATGGAAAAAGGATTGTCGCCGGATATTCTTAAAGCACAGTTTGACGCTGTAGGCTCTATGGAAGGTAACAATACAGCAGGTGCTATTGAGCGATTCAGACAGATGTACAATCTTAACTATACAGGTGCAAAACAAGTTTATGATATGTACGAAAAATCACGAAATGGTGAAGTTGATTGGAACGCTTTCTATAAAGCTGTAAACGGCATTACACAGAAAACTGAATATCAGTCGGAAGAAACTTCATACAAAACCGCAGTAATAAACATCAAAGACCAGATTGCAAAAATGGGTCAAGATTTGTTCAGTATCCGTGAAAAAATTGTAGGTGTAGATTCAACAGCAAAGAAGGTTGAAACAGCTAAAGAAAATGCCGCCGCTTATGCCCCTTCTGTTCCGGCTTTTGACCGAACATTTACAGAAACAGGCTCTTATAAGAATTATAACCCGGTAAACGAAAAATGGGAGCAGCTTAAAAAAGCCGGGCTTGTCTTTGAAGCCGTAGAAGTAAAAGACATGAGCAGACCAATGAGTAAATGGGAATGGCTGAATTCGGATGGAAAATTGGTAGGTGGCTCTCGAACAGGAGATAATTATGACAAGGCTCTTGAAAGTGGAGAGGCATATCATTCAAAGTTGATTACAGGTGATGAAGCTAAAGGCTTCTTCTTTAATTCTGACGATATGGAGCAGGTAAGGCAGAAGGAAGCTGAATTCAGATTGCCAAATTCAGAAGGTGGAATAGACTTGTCAGAAAGAGAAAAGTCTATTCTTAATTCAATGTTTGAAGCAATGTATATGAAATACAATCCTAAAGCTGATGATGCACAGATAAAGAGATTCTTGCAGATTATTGCAGAAAACACAAGTGCGCAGAATGACCAGCCTATAGTAATTAACCTTACAGCTCCAAACTAATCTATGTGTTCTATATATTCAATAATAAAATGCCGATTTTTAATTTCTCCAAATAAGGCGTATTTATTATTGAATTTCTTATCTTGTATGCGAGCAAGCTGTTTCGCAGTGCTAGAATCATAATTTGCAAAAAAATCTTTCCATTTGTTTTCAAAATCATCAAAATATTCAAAACAAACTAAGTCATTATAGACATATTTATAATCGCATTGTAATTGAATTAGTTTACCTTCATAATCCCCCGGAAGAATTGTAATATTTCTGACAGAAACAATAGGTATTTCTTTTGAAATATTGTATTTCTGAAAATCAGAAACGCCAAATAAAGAAAGATTATGTTCTTTGATATAGCTCAAGAAGATTCCAATATCTTTTTCAAAATTGTCGTATGTTAATTTACAGATTTCATAATCTGTGTTATATGTCATTTTATAGTGTAAGTCATTTTTGTGTTCTTCTTTTTCAATATAGGTTATCTCGCATTTTTCAAAATACAGCATAAATATTGCGTAGATTTCTGTAGATTGTTTTGTCTTGTCTAGGACATTTCCAATTTCAATGTATGTATCTTGAATGTTGTTTTTTCTGTTTTCGGTAAACAGTGTATTCCAATCATCATAACTTTGTGCAAAAATAGAAAGCCCGGCAAAAAGCAGAAAAACAGATAAAACAAATCTTTTCATATTCTCACCTCACAATTTAATTATACACAAATTTGTGCAAATTCGCAAATAAAGAGTTATAATATTTCGCATGACTTACGACATACTTAACCCGGAAACTTGGAATGTTATTACAGATGATACACCGCTTGTTTATAAAGACAATATTATACTTGCAAAAAACGGTGAGCCGATAAAAGCCATTGACTTTGTAAACTTCTTAAAGCTCATGCAAAGGACAACAAAAGAAAATGGCTTGTCAAAAGCTGCAATAGAAAAACTACTTCAAAATATGATAGATTCAAAATAAATACAATCACCCTTTCTTCTTCTCAAAGAATTCCTGCACTCTTGCCGTT
>JAFWXG010000192.1 GCA_017523005.1 Clostridia bacterium | reverse complement strand
TTTAAAATGTTCTGTAATATATGAAATAAAGTTTATTCTTTCTGACCAGACGGGGTTTAAAATCCATATTTGAACACTTAAAATAACACTACTGAAAATCAGTAGTGTTAAAATGATTGTTTTTAAATTTTCTTTTTTCATAAGGGACACCCCTTATCTGCCCATTTGCAGAGCGTTTGTCATATTTACTGTGTAACCCTTAATTCTGTCTGCAAGATTTGAGCTTAATACAGAAACTTCTCTTTTAACAAGCTGATAAGCACCGTCTTTTTCTGCACAAACTAAAACCTTGTTAAGTCCGTTAGGCAAATCTACCTTTTTCCAGAACACACCCGATGCGTTTATTGTTGTGGAAACAGGATTTCCGTAAACATTCATTTTTTCATAGTGCTGTGTGGTTGCATTAAACAAATAAATTGAAACAGTTGTTCCTGCCGAGCCGTATCCACAGAACACTACACCTTTTTGTGTGGTTGAAGAAAAGCTTGGCGGGTTTGTTATAACAACCAGACTTGAACTATTAGAATCGGCTGTTGCCGAAAAATATGCGGGTGATGCCGAAGACAGAACAGGGCATAACAATGCAAAAACGCATACAACACTCGCTATAATTTTCTTTTTTAATTTCTGCATTTTATACGCCTCCTCTTCTATTTTGGTAATTTTATTATACACCTTTTAATGTTACAAGTCAATTACAAACCCTTTAAAACTCTACAACAAAAGTAGTTTTTGTGTCGAATTTTTGAAATTTTCTGCATTTTGCTTGCAATTATTTCTATATTTTGTTATACTTTTATATAAGAATGAATTATGGAGGGCATTATGGGAAAAATTATTGCAGTTGCCAACCAAAAGGGCGGTGTGGGAAAAACCACCACAGCAGTTAATTTGTCTGCTTGCGTCGCTTCTATGGGCAAAAAGGTGTTGATTGTTGATATTGACCCGCAGGGTAACACCACTGGCGGATTGGGCGTTTCTGCCCGCAATTTGAAATACACAATTTATGATGTTCTTGTGAACGATATTCCTGCAAAGGATGCTGTTGCAGACGCACCTTACTTTTCTATGCATATTTTAGCATCAGACATTTCTCTTGCGGGTGCTGAAATAGAGCTTGTAGGTGTAGAAAAAAGAGAATTTTTGCTTAAAAATGCATTAAATTCTATTAAAGATAACTATGATTTTATATTTATAGACTCTCCTCCGTCGCTTGGAATTATCACTCTTAATGGTCTTGTTGCGGCGGACGCGGTAATTGTTCCTATTCAGTGTGAATACTACGCATTAGAGGGAGTTGCTCAGCTTTCAAACACCATAAGTATGGTTAAAAAGGCATTAAATCCATCTCTTGACATTGAAGGTGTTGTAATGACAATGTTTGACGGAAGAACAAACCTTTCTTTGCAGGTTGTGGAAGAGGTTAAAAAACATTTCGGTAAAAAAGTTTACCGTTCCCTTATTCCCAGAAATGTGCGTTTATCCGAGGCTCCGTCATTCGGCGAACCCATTATTGTGTTTGACAGAACGGCGTCAGGTGCTGCTGCATACACAGAGCTTGCAAAAGAATTTATAGAGAAAAACAGTTGATGTTCCACATGGAACATTTTTAGGAGGAATGAATAAATGGTTAAAAGAAGAGGTTTGGGCAGAGGTCTTGGCGTTAACGCTTTAATTCCTGAAGTTGTATCCGAGGAAACAATTTTAAAACCTTCCGCAACACTTTCTGTTAACGAAATCGAACCTAACAGAGAACAGCCCAGAAAAAATTTTGATAAGGACAAGCTTGAGGCACTCGCTGAATCTATTAAACTTCATGGCATTGTTCAGCCTTTAATAGTAACAAAAGCTGACGGGTATTATAAAATAGTAGCAGGTGAACGCCGTTGGAGAGCAGCAAAGCTTGCAGGGATTAAAGATGTCCCTGTAATTATAAGAGATTATTCTTCTCTCGAAGTAGAAGAAATTGCTTTGATTGAAAATCTTCAGCGTGAAGACTTAAATCCTTTGGAAGAAGCTTTCGGTTATAAACAACTTATGGACAAGTTTGGCTTAACTCAGGAAGATGTAAGCGTTAAAATAGGAAAAAGCCGTCCTGCAGTAACAAACTCTCTTAGATTGTTAAAACTTCCCGAAAAAGTTCAGGAAATGATAAAAAAAGGCGTTTTATCTGTTGGTCATGCAAAGGTTTTGCTTGGCGTAGAAAACCCTGTAAACATTTTAAAATTTGCAGAAATTGTTGTTGAAAGAGATTTAAATGTCCGCCAAACAGAAGCTTTAATCAAGCAACTTCCCTCAAAACCAAAAAAAGAAGTAAAACGCGATGCAAATGTTGAAAATGCTATTTCCGATGCCTGCCGTATGCTTGAAAAAAAATACGGAACTAAAATCAAAGTAAGCTATTCTTCAAATTACAAAGGAAAGGTTGAAATCTCTTTTAAAGACTTAAAACAAATGACAAAATTATTAGAGGAGATGGGAAAATGAACAAATTTACATCACAGTTTCTTAAATACATTATAATTCTCTTAGTTGTTGGTGTTATTTTAACTGCTATCGGCGGTATCAGTGTTGGAAGAACCGCCATGGTTAACCGCAAAGAAAATGCTCTTAACGCCTCTTCAAAAGAAAAAATTGAAATTATAAGCAACGAAAACAGAGAACTTAAAAAAGAAAATTCCAATCTTGTCGCTAAAAACGAATTTTTGACAACCGAAAAAGATAACGCAATTAAAAAATCTGAAACTTTAGAAGCTTTTATCTTGCTCGAAAAGGCTGTTAAAGAAAAAAACGAAGAACTCGCAAAGGAATGTATTTTGGCAGTTGACGAAAATCTTCTTCCAGAGGTCTCAAAAGCTGATTTTAAAAAATATAAAGACAAATTTGAAAGTTAAATTATGTTGACTTTATAGCAAATTTATGGTAAAATTTTGTTGTTAAACATTTAAGGAGGAATAATCATGAAGATAAATTTAAAAACAGGTGCTTTTCCAAAGCATGAAGCTATGCTCAAAACAAGATTAGAAGAAAGAATTCCTGTTGAATATAAAGATGGCGGTCTTACAATCGAATTTAAGCTTGATGACAGTTTTTGTAAGAAAGAAAGCTACAAAATAGAAGAAACATCTTGTGGTAACTGGCTTGTTACAGGTGCCGATGAAATGGGTCTTTATCATGGTGTAGGTAAGTTTTTACATAGCGCAAAATGGACAGAAGAAACCTTTTCTCCTGTTGCAACTAAAGGTGTTATCGCACCTGACTGTTCTTTCAGATCAGTTTATGTTTGCTGTCACTTCCATAACTTCTATGAAGAAGCTCCTGAAGATGTTTTGACTCGATATTTGGAAGATTTATTGCTTTGGGGTTACAATGTTGTTCACGCCATTGTTCCTTTAACTTATAAATCTTTTGAAGACCCTGCTTTTTTAAGAGCCTCAAACAAAGTAAGAACTGTTTACAAACTTGCAAAACAAGTAGGAATGAAAACTTGTCTTTGTATTTTACCAAATCAAGGTTTAATTTCTGCTCCTCAAGAATATAACAACGACCCGAATTTTGACCAGACTCTTCGCGGTAATTCTGACAGAAACTTATGTCTTTCAAAACCAGACGCATGGAATTACATGGAAGGTCTTTGGGATGGAATGCTTTCTATTTTCACAGATATCGGACTTGATTATATCATGACATGGCCTTATGACGAAGGCGGTTGCGGTTGTGAAAAGTGCAGACCATGGGGTGCTAATATGTATTGCACAGGCTCACGCGGAGTTCGCGATGTTGCACTTAAATACTATCCTGATGCAAAATTCATCTTGTCTACATGGTGCTTTGATGTTGCAAGCGATGAAGGCGAATATTCAGGTCTTTACGAAAGAATGAAAGGCGATATGTCTTACCTTGATTACATCATGGTTGACGCTCACGAACAGTTCCCAAGATATCCTTTGGAACACGAAGTTATTACTCCTGTTGTTAACTTCCCTGAAATCAGTATGTGGGCACTTTACCCATGGGGCGGTTTCGGTGCTAACCCATTACTTGAAAGATTTGACGGTATCTGGAACAGTTCAAAACACATTTTAGACGGCGGTTCTCCTTATTCTGAAGGTATTTACGAAGACATTTCTAAAGTTCAGTTTGCAGGCTATTACTGGAACAAAGATGTTTCATACCGCGAAACTATGGCAGAATACATAAATTATGAATATCAGGAATCAGTAACAGAAGACGCTTTAGAGCTTATGCTCTTGATTGAGAAAAACCACGCACTTATGGCTGATAAAAAAGACCCTGATTTAGCTGCTGCTGACCGCGCTAAAGAATTGGCAGAAAAAATCGACTCTTGCCTTTGTGAGCGTGCTAAAAAGGCTTGGAGATGGAGAATTCTCTATATCCGTGCAATTTTAGACTATAAGAGATATCATGTATTTATGTCTAAAGAACGCACAGAACGCGACTACATTGCATTCTTGCATTATTCAGGCGACTTGGTTATTGCAGACAAGGAAGCTCAGGATTTATTCAGAGAATTATGGGCTTACTTCTACACTACATCTACCACAACTCTCATAAATGCTTGGACAATGCCTCCTCTCGGCGGTACTCCTATCGAACCGGGTTGGTCATTCTAAATTTGTATTATATAAATAGGAAGAAATTCTTTTTAAAGGATTTCTTCTTATTTTTTTACCTGTTTTTTTATTATTCTGCCTTTAAAATTTGCCCCTTATTTTTACGAAAAAACTCTTGCAGTATCTTTTAAAGTGTGGTATAATATAGTGAGTATAAAACTTGATTTTTGATGTTTGCGTTAATTTTGTATTTTTTGTTTTTGAGAAAGGTTTTATTTTATGGAAATCGCTATGAAAAAATGGGAAGATATCTGCGCTGTTATTATTTCTTCCGAAATGGTTGAAAAATTTCAGTTCGATACCTGGATTGACCCTATAAGCCGTGTAAGTTTCAGAGAAGATACTCTTTATGTATGGGCACCAAGTCCTGTTACAGTAAGAGTTTTGGAAAATAACTACACTGCCATTATAAAAGAGGCTACATTTAAGGTTATGAAAAAGGAATATGATGTGGTTATTTTAGACCCTTCTGATGAAATTCCTGTTAAAAAAGATGTTGTTCCCGCAAGCAAAATTTTAGAACCCCGCTCTGATACTGTTCTAAATCCAAAATATACTTTCCGTACTTTTGTTGTGGGAAGCTCTAATAAGCTTGCTCATGCTTACGCTTTAATGGTTGCAGAATGTCCGGGCGATGCCAATGCCAACCCGCTCTTTTTATACGGCGGTGCAGGACTTGGTAAAACTCATTTAAGTCAGGCAATCGGACATTTTATGAGAGATAAAAATAAAGACGCAAACATAATTTATGTCGCAGCTGAAACCTACACAAACGAGTACATTCATTCTCTTCAGCACAAAACAACTGAGCGTTTCCGCGACAAATACAGAAACGCAGACCTTTTGATTGTTGATGATATTCAGTTTATTTCAGGCAAAAAAGAAACAACAACAGAGTTTTTCCAGCTTTTTAATGAGCTTTTAATGAAAAACAAACAGGTAGTTTTAACTTCCGACCGTTTTCCAAAACAGCTCCAGAATATCGAAGAAAGACTTGTTTCAAGATTTATTTCAGGTATTACCTGCGACATCACAAAACCCGACTTTGAAACCCGTCTTGCTATTTTGCAAAACAACTGCGCTGCAGAACAGGTTAAATTAAGCCCTGAAATTATCCAGTTTATTGCAGAAAAAATTAAGTCTAATGTAAGAGAATTAGAAGGTGCATTAAACAAAATTATTAAATATCTTAAATTCAACGATGAAGAAATTACACTTTCAAAGGTTGAACTTTTACTCAAGGATTATGTATTTACCGAAAGCGATAAGGAAGACTTAACTTACGACAAAATAAAAGAAGAAGTTGCAACTTACTTTGGTATTTCAGTTGAAGATATTATGAGTTCCAAAAAGGTAAAAAATATAGCTTTAGCAAGACAAATTGCTATGTTTATTGCTTTTAACAAGGTAAAAAACACAAATGTTACTGCTGTTGCCCGCGAATTTGAACGCGACCATTCAACAATTTCACACGCAGTACAGAAAATCAACAACGCTATGAACACCGACGAAGAAATCGCAACTACTGTTCAGGATATAATTTCAAAGCTTACTGACGAGTAAGTTGTCCACATTTAATGCTCACAGTGTTGTTAATAAATGTTGATTAAGTGGACTGTCGAATTTTGTAAACATTTATACATAACTTGTCCACAAAAAATTATTACTTTCTTTTTCTTTAACTAAAGGAAAAAATTAACTTATCCACACAATTCACACACATACAATAATTATAACTATAAGATTAAGATATATATAATGGATTTTTTAGATTGGGAGGAATTTAAAATGAAATTTTCTTGTAACAGAGAAGAATTGCTTGATGCAATCAATAAGGCAGAAAAAGCTGTTGCTCCGAAATCCCCTATTCCTGTTATGGAAGGAATATTGCTCGAAACTTCGGGAATAGGTATCCGTCTTACAGGTAACGACGCATCACTTGCTATCGAGGCAGAAGTTAAAGCAGATATTGAAGTCGACGGAAAAATTGTTTTAAATTCAAGAATGTTTTCAGAAATTATAAGAAAAACCGGAGATTCATCTATTATTTTTGAGTCTGATGAACAGTATAAAGTGAAAATCACATCAGGTTTTTCTGTTTTTGAAATTGCAGGTATGGATTATGAAGAATTCCCAACTGTCAACAGATTTGACATATCAGAAAGTGTAAAAATTGAAAGTGAAAAGCTTCGCTCAATGATTAAACAGACAATTTTTGCAACTTCAAAAGACGAAAAAACTCCCGTATTGACAGGTATTTTGTTCAAAGTTGAAGATGGTCAGCTCTCACTTATTGCAGTTGACAAAACAAGATTTGCAATTAGAAGAGAAGAATATTTAGAGTGCGATTTAACTAAAAATTTCATCGTTCCTTTTAAAACATTAAACGAACTCCTTAAAATTTTAGGAGATGACGGTAATGTTACTATTTATCCTGCCCGAAACTTTATTTTATTTTCTATGGAGGGATGTAAAATTTATTCCCGTTCTATAGAGGGCGAATTTGTAAAATATGAACATATTTTGGAAAGCAAAAACAGTATCATCTGTAAAGCTAAAACTTCAAAGCTTTTAAATACATTTGAAAGAGTATCTCCCCTCCTTAATTTTGAAAGCATAAAAAGTCCTGTTAAAATCAGACTTTCAGGAGATACACTTATTATTGACTGCCAGACTCTTGCAGGTAAAGTTCATGACGAAATGAATATTGAAAAATTATCTGGCGACGATTTGGAAATTGGTTTTAACAATAAATTCTTACTCGATGCGTTCAGCGCAGTAGATTCTGAAGAAATTTATGTGGAATTTTCAACCCCGCAGACACCAATAAAAATTACTCCTACAAAAGGCAATAATTTTGTATACCTTATCTTGCCTGTGCTTTTAAAGAGAGCATGATAATAGCTGTAGGAAAAGAAAAAATAGACACAAAAAATGTTGTTATGGTGCTTGAAATTGACCATTTAACAGAAAGTAAAAGAGGAAAAATTCTGTTTGACAGCAATATAAACAAAATTATTGTGACAGACGAGAAAAATCTTCCGCTTTCGGCGCTTGTTGTTTGTGAAAATAATGAAAACATTATTTATCTAACACCAATGACTCCGCAAACTCTGTTAAAACATTTAGGCGCTACCCTCTCTAAAAAGGAGGCAAGGCTTTGCTGGTAAAGGAATTAAATCTTTTAAATTTCAGGAATTATAAAGAACAAAAAATTAAGTTTTGCGAGGGTGTAAATTTAATTTACGGGGACAACGGTCAGGGAAAAACAAATATCGCAGAGGCAATATTCATGTTTTGTTCTGCCAAAAGCCACAGAACTCCGCGCGAAATAGAAATGATTTTTTTAGACAAGGATTATTCAAAAATAAGACTTGATTTTTGCGACAGACAAAGAAGTCATACGGCGGAAATCACGCTTGAAAGGGATAAACCCCATAAAATTAAAATAAACGGCGTTGAAAATATTAAAAATGCCGAGCTGATTGGTAAATTTTTAGCAGTTATGTTTTCGCCCGAGGATTTTTCTTTTATAAAAGACGGTCCGTCTGAACGAAGAAAATTTTTAGATATTGCAATTTCACAGCTTAAACCTGCTTATTTTAAAAAATTAAGCGAGTATAACAGATACCTAAAAAGCAAAATTTTAGCACTCAAAGAGCCGTCATATCACGATATGATTGATTTATATAATCAAAGGCTTGCAGAAATTGCGTCTGACATAATGGAATACAGACATAACTTTATTGAAATTTTAAAACCCAAAATTGAAAAATTAAACAAAGAAATTACAAAAAAAGAAGAAATTTTAAGGGTTGAATATCAGTCGGTTGTTCCGTACACCGAAAATAAAGAAAAAAGAATTAAAGAAATTTATAAAAAACTCCAAAAGGTTAAGCAAAGAGAGCTTATCGAAAAGATAAGTCTTGCAGGAACACACCGTGATGACCTTGAGTTTTTCCTTAACGATTTAAAATTAAAGGATTTTGGGTCGCAAGGTCAGGTAAGAACTGCAGTTCTTGCTATAAAACTCGCGCAAGCTGAAATCTTAAGAGAAAGCTACGGCGAAGAACCAGTTCTCATTTTGGATGATATTTTATCAGAATTAGACGCAGGAAGAAGAAGATTTTTGCTTAACGAAATAAGAGGAAAACAAGTAATAATCACAGGAACAGACAAAGCAAATTTTGGTAAAAGAAAAGATACCAAACTTTTATATATCAAAAACGGACACTTGATGCAAAATGAAAAAGGAGAGTGAGTAAATGGAAACTGTTAACAACAACGAATACGGTGCTGAACAAATACAAGTCCTTGAGGGTTTAGAAGCAGTAAGAAAACGCCCGGGTATGTATATCGGCTCAACCTCTGAAAGAGGTCTTCATCATTTAGTGTATGAAATTGTTGACAATTCTATTGACGAAGCATTAGCAGGTTTTTGTAAGAATATTTATGTTACAATAAACCCCGACAATTCCATTACCGTTCAGGACGACGGACGAGGAATACCTACAGGAATTCATCCCAAAATGGGAATTGATACTGTTGAGGTTATTTTTACTATTCTTCATGCCGGCGGTAAATTCGGCGGAGGCGGATATAAGGTTTCGGGCGGTTTGCACGGTGTTGGTGCATCTGTTGTAAACGCACTTTCCGAATGGCTGAAGGTTGAAATTTATAAAGAGGGTACTGTTTTCGGGCAGTCTTATAAAAGAGGTACTCCCGATGCTAAACTTTCAGAAGTTGGTACTTGTGAAAAAGAAAAACATGGTACAAAAATCAGCTTTAAGCCCGACTCAACAATTTTTGAAACTACTGAATATGACTATAATATTTTGCTCGCAAGACTCCGTGAACAGGCTTTCTTAAACGGCGGTGTCAGAATTGTATTAAAGGACACACGCGAGGGAAAAGAACAGGAAGATGTTCTTCACTATGAGGGTGGTATTTCCTCTTTCGTTGAGTATATCGGCGAGAAAAAGGACAAAGTCCATGACAATGTAATTTACATGAGTGTTGAAAAAGAAACATCTATGGTTGAAATTGCGTTGCAATATAACAATTCTTATGAAGAAAAGATTTTAACTTTTGCTAACAATATCCACACAACCGAGGGCGGTACTCACGAAGCAGGCTTTAAAAATGCCCTGACCAGAATTTTAAATGACTGGGCAAGAAAAAATAATGTCTTAAAAGAAAAAGATAAAAACTTATCAGGCGAAGATACCCGCGAGGGTTTGTGTGCAGTTATTTCTGTTAAATTGCAGGAAGCACAGTTTGAAGGTCAGACCAAAACAAAGCTCGGAAACGCCGAAATCAAAAAGCTTGTTGATGGTGCTATGAGTGAAAAATTAGGTGATTTTCTTGAAGAAAATCCCGCAATAGCGAGAAGTATTGTTGAAAAGAGCGTAAATGCTGCCCGTGCAAGAGAAGCTGCACGAAAAGCAAGAGAAGCAACAAGAAAAACTCCATTAGGTTCAAGCACACTCCCGGGCAAACTCACAGACTGTATCGTAAAAGACCCAACAAAAACCGAGATTTATATAGTCGAGGGTGATTCTGCGGGCGGTTCTGCTAAAAACGGCAGAGACAGCAAATATCAGGCAATTTTACCTCTCTGGGGTAAAATGTTAAATGTTGAAAAAGCAAGAGCTGACAAGGTTTACGGCAACGATAAATTAACCCCTGTTATTCAGGCTTTGGGTACTGGTATCGGCGAAGAATTTAACTTAGAAAGATTAAGATATGACAAAATCATTATCATGGCCGATGCCGATGTCGACGGTGCTCATATCCAGACACTTTTATTAACATTCTTCTTCAGATTTATGAGACCTTTAATCGAAAGCGGACACATTTATCTTGCAAAACCGCCTTTATATAAGCTTTCAAGAGGTAAAAAGTCGGAAGTTGCGTTCAGTGACGAGGAAAGAGACAGAATTAGCGAACAGCTTAAAGACGGCGACATAAATGCAAAGGTTGACATCAGCCGTTACAAAGGTTTGGGTGAAATGAACCCCGAAGAACTCTGGGAAAC
>JAFWXG010000191.1 GCA_017523005.1 Clostridia bacterium | reverse complement strand
TGACATCAGCTTTTTGAACATTAAAAATAAAAATATCAAGATTTCTTTTTGCAGTAATTTTACTGTCTAACTGACGAAGAGATCCAGCAGCTGCATTTCTCGGATTAGCAAAAATAGGTTCACCCTCCTCTTCGCGAAGAGTGTTAATTTTGAGAAATTCAGATTTAGGCATAAAAACTTCGCCACGGACTTCAATAGTAACAGGCTCTTTAAGTTTCATTGGAATGGAATTTATTGTTTTTAAATTTTGAGTAATGTCTTCTCCTACAATTCCGTCTCCTCTTGTTGAGCCTCTTACAAATAAACCATTTTCATATTCTAAAGAAACCGAAAGACCGTCAATTTTAAGTTCTGCAACATAAGAATAAGACTTGTCTAATGCATCTGCTACTCTTTTGTCAAATGCTTTGAGCTCGTCAAAATCAAATACATCATTTAAACTCTGCATCTGAACTTCATGTCTTACTTTTTCAAAACCAGATAAAACAGTATCTCCCACTCTTTGTGTAGGAGAATACGGAAGAATTAAATCAGGATACTTTTCTTCCATCTCTTCCAACTCGCGATAAAGCATATCATATTCGTAGTCTGATATAGATGGGTTGTCCAAAACATAATATTTCCTGCTATGCTCGTTTAATTCTTCTACTAAATTCTTGATTTTAAGTTTTAAGAGTTCCATAATTAAGACTCCTTTATTTTAACTTCATTTGTTTTAAGATCGATTACATAATCGTAGTCATAGTGCAGATAAACCTTTTCGTTTTGCTCGTCAACAACTACATCTTCAAAGTATTTTTGACCGTAAAGACTTACAGATTTAAAAGCGCTGTCATAATGAATAGGTTCTCCAATTTCTTTATCAATTTTAACAAGAAAATGCGTGCCACCATGGGTGTTCGGTTGTGACATATATAGAAAAACATATTCATCGGTTTCGAATTTTTGCTTTACAGTATACAAATTTTGTTCATAGTAAGTAAGCCATTCTTCTGAAGTTGGTTTTACAGGGCTGAAACTTGCAATTATTTTCGAAATCTTGTCAAGATAGTAGTAATCAACACTTTCCTGATATTCATTTTCTATGAGTGTATATTTATTGTCTTCCCCGTGAATAAGCTCCATATACGGAAATCTTCCCTGATAACCAATTATTTCATTCTCATAAAAAACAGGGATAATAGAATTATCAGGTCTAATCCCACCGCCTAAAATACTTCCATTTGTTATAGCAACTGGAACAAACTCAGCAACAAGCTTACCGTCTTTTTCGTTAATAACCATATTGAGAGTCTTTTCGCGGAGCATATCATGAAGTTTTGATGAATAGCGATACATCATCTCCAGATTTATTGTGCGTTCTTCTTCATTCCAGATGTATTTTCCGCCTATATCAGAAAAAGTATTATCATTTCCAAGCTCTTCGATAGCAATAGCCATTTTCCCATTCAAAGAATAAGCCGTCAATTTGTTCCCTCGGAAGTAGGTTTTAATATCAGTCTCATATATTTTACCCACAGGAATGCCTGATTTTTTAGTATATGTTATCTTCTTGGAGATAAGATATTCAGGTGCAAAATCCCATATAGTTAGTGTTCTAATATCGTCTGCATAAGCAAACTGATTTGTGATGTCTTCTACAACAACGCAGGTTTTTCCACCTATATTATACGACTCCACCTGTACGCCGTTTATGTATGCTTTGATATCGGTTGAATATATGTTACCAACTACATCTCCTGTTTTAGCGTAAGCCTTTGTAGTAAACAATGTAAGACACAAAATAATAATCGTAGTAATTCTTTTCATATCATCATATCCTTTTTAAAATATTTGATTTTCTCAACATAAACTATCGTGTCAAAACAAATTTCATCAGAACCCGCGAGAATACTGGATTTTCTCGCATCCGATAGTATATGTAAATATCAAAATCGGCAAACTAATCTTTTAAATTGTATGGACTTGACACAAGTAAAAATAAACCATAATGACATTCAGGCTTTATATTCCAACATATATATCTGATTTGGAAACTTCACTTAACAAAACTTTCTTTGACACTCTTTGTCCTAATTCTTCATCATTTTCCAACGCATCAGAATATTCAACATCGTAGCAGACAAACCATTCATCATTTTCTTTTCGAATGTCAATTTCAATATCTAATTCCGAAACATGCCACCAATTTGTTTCAAAGCAAATTATGGACAAGTCCACATTTCCATAACCAATAAACCTATCGTCTTTTGTTAATTCGTGTAGTTTTTCATCACTTATAACAAAACCAATTTTATATGGACCATATTTGCCTGCTTTAATTTTAAAGTTTTCAGTATCATTTTTAAGTCTGATTTTACCGCCATTTTCATACTCATAATATTCTTCAATGGTATTTACTTCTTTACCATTTACAGTAATTTCATACTCTCCCGTAATTCTGTCAAAAGGATAAAAATGATAATATATCCACTTATAATTAAATGCGCATATTACTAAAATAAAAGCAAAAACAATAGAAAGTATTAAAATTTTTTTCTTCATATTTTCACACCTTTCAACATCATTCGACAAAATTCTTACTCGTGTCAAGACTGGAGAACTGTGAATAATAAGAACCATCACCCAACACGAAATCAAAGATTTCTGTTGGGTCCCCGAGAACCTTGATACTCGCAAGCTCGTATTAGGACCTACTACTTTTTCCTTAAATTTACACTGTATTTTTTCTGAACAAAATCCATCAGAACCTGCGAGAATACTGGATTTTCTCGCTCCCGATAGTATATGTAAATATCAAAATCGGCAAACTATTCTTTTAAATTGTATGGACTTGACACAAACCATTTTTTATGGATTCATATCTGTCTTTTGAAGTGTCTTTCTTTTTTGTTTAACAAAACTCAAAATTGCAGCTACAATACATCCAATGGTGCAAGAGATTATATATGACATGGACATAATTGCAATCAACAAACCTTCTCCCAAACTAAATTCTTCAAATCCAGTTAAACTTGTATATATCAGCATATCAATTCTTAAACTGTTCCATATGAAAAACAAACACACGGAAGAAAGAATACAAACGCCCCAAGATTTTAGAAATTCCTTCAAAGAATTTCTTATTAAGAAGATTGCAAGAGCCACACCCGGCAATGCGGGCAAAACAAAAAGCATTCCATTTTGAATTATTGCATAACTTTCATTATATTCCCAGAGGAACATTAGGTGTGTTACTAAATAGTAAAACAAAAGAGAACATATTCCTATTAAAATATTTTTTGCTATTTTCATTTTGCTACTCCTTTCGCAAAATTCGACAAAGTTCGTGTCAAGTCAGGAGAACAGTAAATAATATGACCTACTAATTTTCCCTATTTTTTTCAACCATTTTTCCTTAAACACTTTTCCTTAGAACCCACGAGAATACTGGATTTTCTCGCATCCGATAGTATATGTAAATATTTAAAATCGGCAAACTATTTTATTTGATTTTTAATTTTCCTCTTTGTTTTCTTCGTACATTTCACGATAAAATTCAATTTCTCCATCAAGCACTTCTGCGTCGTATCCCAAATTCAGTGCTTTGTTATAGTACCTTTTTGCATTTTTCTCGTCTCTTTTCAAGTCATAAGCTACCAACAATAAAAGTGTTGCTTCTTCACTATCATTAGTAATATCAAGCACTTTTTCTGCATCTAAAATCGCCTCATCAGGTCTATAATTTTCAAGATACAGCTGTGCACGATTTAAATATGCTTGCTCATAATGTGGATTACTTCCGATTGCTTTTTCGTAATGTTCAAATGCCGCTTCCAAGTCTTCTTTAAACGAATACAGCAATGCAATATTATTATTTGCTGTTGCGTTTTGGGGAGAAAGTTTTAGTACTTTTTTATACATTTCAATTGCTTCTTCCACGCGTCCCGAGTCCTCATAAGACAATGCAATAAAAATCATACACGGAACAACATCATTGTTTTGGAATGCCTTC
>JAFWXG010000190.1 GCA_017523005.1 Clostridia bacterium | reverse complement strand
TGCAGGAAGGCATGAAAAATGTTAAACGCAATAGATTGATGTCTGTGGCATCTATCACTACAACCTTTGCCACATTATTTATCTTAGGCGTGTTTTTAGCACTTACCATGAATGTAAATTCGTGGGCTACGCAGATTGCAAGAGATTGTCAGGTACAGGTGTTTATCAATCAGGACGCTACAGCGGAACAGTATGACGGAATTGGACAGTCGATTTCAAATATAGACGGCGTGGCATCTGCAGAAAAATATACCAAAGAACAGATTTTTGCCGAAATGAAAGAAAAGCTTGCCGCAAAAGACGGCGAGTCTATACTTACAGGTCTTGAAAATGATAATCCGTACAGAGATTCCTTCAAAGTTTCTCTTACAGACTTAACATTTACCGAAAAAGTAAGTAATGAAATCAAAAACATTCCCGGTGTTGAAAGGGTAACAGACTTCAGGGAAACTGCGGGAATTATTTACTCTATAAGCGAGGGAATTAAAAATTTCAGCATTTGGGTTATTTTGATTTTGGCTGTGATATCGGCATTTATTATTTCTAACTCTATTAAAATTTCAGTGTTATCGAGAAGCAGTGAAATTCATATTATGAAGTATATAGGCGCAACCAACTGGTTTGTCCGTTGGCCGTTTATTATCGAAGGTATGCTTATTGGTCTGTTTGGTGCAATTATTGCATTTGTGACAATATGGCTTGTATACTGGAGAATTTATGTATCCGTAAAAGTATCATTTTTAACACTTCTTCCATTTACCTCAATGGCACTTCTTATGATTGGTTCATTTGTGGTTGTGGGTATGGTAATAGGCTTTGTCGGCAGTGTATTTTCGGTAAGAAAACATTTGAAAGTATGAGGATAAACGCATGAAAAAAAGATTAACGGCAATTATCGCAGTTGTTCTGCTTGTTTGTTTGCTTTTGGTATACAGCGTATCTTTTTTAGGTATGTTTACAGCGTATGCCGCGCCTAACAAAACACAAATCCAAAACCAGCTTTCAGGAGTTAAAGCAGAAAAGAGCGAGATTTTAAATAAGGCACAAACAAAGCAGGTTGAAATTTCAGAATTGCAACAGCAAATAAACACAATTCAATATGATATCAATGCATATACTGCAAAAATTGATAAAATGACAATTGAATTAAACGAGGCTCAGACTAAAGAAACCAATCAGTATGAGGCTATGAAGCTTCGTTTAAGAACTATGTATGAAGATAACAATACAACCTATATTTCTCTTTTGTTTAGCGGCGAAAGCTTAAGCGAAGTTTTGTCATATCTTGAAATAATAAAGCAAATGTCAGAGCATGATAATAATATGCACCAAGAGCTTGAAAAAACAAGAAAAGAAATTGAAGAGAAAAAACAGGTGTTAGAAGACGAGAAAAAGGTTTTAGATGATAAGAAAGCAACTTTGCAGGCAAGTCAGGATAAAATCAAGGCAGAAAAAGCAGAACTTGACGGCATGGCATCAAAATTGACTGCCGAAGAAAACGAATTGTTTAAAAAGTTAAAAGCTATTGAGGAAGAAGAACAGGCGTTGCAACGCCAGATAATTGCAGGCGGTTCTCATAGTGCGACTTCGTCTTACGGTGGCGGTAAACTTGCTTATCCAAGTGGATATACAACAATAACCAGTCCTTACGGATATCGTATTCATCCGATTTACGGAGTTCGCAAGCTTCATACAGGTATTGACTTCGGTGCTCCGATGGGCGCGGCAGTTTATGCAGCAGAAAGCGGAAAAGTTATAATGGCATCTTATTATGGCGGGTATGGAAATACAGTTATTATTGACCATGGTGGCGGTATGACAACACTTTATGCGCATAACAGTGCACTTTATGTGTCGAATGGTCAAACGGTAAAAAGAGGACAGAAAATTGCAGCGTGTGGTTCAACAGGAAACTCAACAGGTCCGCATTGTCATTTTGAAGTCCGCATAAACGGTGCGACTACCGACCCAATGAAATATTTGAAATAATTTTTGACAGAAAGGTGTTCTTAAATGGAAGAAAATCAGAAACTTGAGTCCTCAAAAGAAGAACAACAAAAATTTAGAAAATCAATTTGGAAATCTGTACTTAAATACGCGGTTGTTATTTTAACAACCGCGTTTGTGACACTCTGGATTTCAGGCATATCTTTCGAAGAAATCTATGTAGATTTTTTAATCCGCTCATATTATGATGGGGAATATGACAAAAATGAAGTCACAGAGAACAAATTAACGGGTCTTGTTTCAGGGCTAAAAGACAAACATTCTTATTATATCTCAAAAGAATTAGGGTATGAGCTTTTTAATGAAGATGTAACTCAGGTGTATGGCGGTATTGGTGTAGAAATCCGTGTTACTGATGATGAATTTGTTGTATCAAAAGTGTTTGATGATGGCCCTGCTGAAAGGGCAGGAATTAAAAAAGACGACATAATTGTTAGAGTAGGAGAATTTAAAGTCGCTGAAATGACACTCGAGGATTTGACAACAAACATAAGAGGTAAAGTCGGAACGATTGTTAAAGTTGGTATAAAAAGAGGAGAAAAAGAGCTTGCCTTTGATGTAAAGAGAGAAACTATCAACGCACCTACTGTTACCGCAACCATGAAAGACAATAACATCGGTTATATTGAAATAAGTCAGTTTGACGCGGATACTGATGTCGAATTGGCACTTGCACTTAAAAATTTAGATGGTGCAGAAAAACTTATAATTGATTTAAGAAATAACCCAGGCGGGCTTTTTAATGTAGTTCTTCGTACAATGAATATGTTTGTGGAAGAAGATAAAACAATGGTTATCGCAAAATATCGTAATGAAGAACAAAAATATGTTTCGGAAAAGGGCGAAAAAAACACAATGCCTATGGCGGTACTCATTAACAGAGCAAGCGCCAGCAGTTCGGAGATTTTTTCTGCATGTATGAAAGACAACAAGAGAGCTTATATTATAGGCGAAAAGAGTTATGGGAAAGGAAGTATCCAAAGAACATTCATTTTGCCCGAGAATGCGGGAATGAACTTAACTATAGGCCATTTTTATTCGCCACTTGGGAACAAGATTGACGGAGTCGGTGTTGTACCTGATTTGAATGTTGAACAGCAGGAAAATAACGATAATGTTTTACAAGCTGCAATTAAATATTTAAACGGAATAAAATAATTTAAATAAAAATAAAATTTTTCGCAAAAAAGGCTTGACAAACAATTACTTTTATATTATAATAGTTTTTGCGTTGAGAGCGAAAAGCTCGAAACTAAATAAAAGCTGGTGTAGCTCAATTGGCAGAGCAGCTGATTTGTAATCAGCAGGTTGCGGGTTCGAGTCCCATCACCAGCTCCATATTTTATGGGCGAGTTCCCGAGTGGCCAAAGGGGGCAGACTGTAAATCTGTTGCATTTGCTTCGGTGGTTCGAATCCACCCTCTCCCACCAAACAAAAGACATCCAACGGATGTCTTTTTTTGTTTGCGTGGGAGAGGGTGGATTGTTTAAACGAACCACAGAGTATCCACCAAGACCAAACAAAAGACATCCTTTGGATATCTTTTTTGTTTACTTTGTTTGCAACAGAAAAAGAGCCT
>JAFWXG010000189.1 GCA_017523005.1 Clostridia bacterium | reverse complement strand
ACAGGCATAGATAGGGGATTTGGATATATTTTAGGGCAAAGAAATAGGTGTGATAAAACGAGCATTTTATTACCCCCATTCAGAAATTAAAATGATAAAATTTTTACCTTTAAAAATGATAAATGCCTTTACCCTTTAACAAAAATTAAAAGACCTTGCATTTGCAAGGTCTTTTTTTGTGTTATTATAAAAAGTATTCAGCAGAATGGTAATAGGTATATTCTTCATTTGGTTCAAGATAACGAAGATTTGTTTTTTCTTCGGTAATATTTGTTGTCTGACACTCTTCATGAATACCTGCCCAGGGTTCTATGCAGTAAAATTTAGAGTTTGGCTCATTCCAAAAGCCTAACGAATCGGTCTTTTCTCTTTCAAAATACACTCTTACAACAGGCTTGTCTTTGTAATTAAGCTGTACCCATGAGGATTTTAAATCCTTTGTGAAAAAGGCGATTGCTCGGTCTTTGGACATCATAACAGGGAAAGTTTTTGCTTTTTCGGGAAGAGCCTCAAAAAATTGTCTATTGTTTGTGTAAATGCAGTTTTTGGGGATTTCCTCTTCCTTTTCATATTCCAAGCTGTAATTTTCGTAGTCGGTAGTGATTGCATAGGTGTCGTGTCCGCCGATATTGAAAAACATCTGCTTATCATCATTGTTTGTAACCTTGTAAAGAGTTTCAACCTTTTTGCCTGTTAAGGTGTAAGTGATTTCAAGTGAGAAACGGAAAGGCCAGCTTTTGTAGGAGTATTCAGTTTCGTTAAGTCGGTATGTGACAGAATTTTCCGATGCAGACACCAGACTGAATTTTTGAAGATGTGCAAACCCGTGCAAGTCGATTAAATATTTTTTGTTCTGATAATAGTAGGTATCATCTGGAACTTCGCCCAGAACAGGGAAGCAAACAGGTGCAACATAATCCCAAGACTTAAGATCTGTATTCATAAGATTTTCGCCGTTGCTCTTGTTTATAAGATGTAGAATTTCTCCGCCTTTTGAGCCAATTTCTAAACGAAGATACTCGTTTTCAAGACACGACATTTCATCTTTAAAGAATAATTCCATTTTATCAAGTGCCCTTGCTCTGTGGCTGATTTCGTTCTTTTCTTCGAGTGTTAAAGTGCCGAAAGTCTTTTTAAGGGGTGGATAATAAAATATCGGGTCGTAACCAAAACCGCCGTCACCATCAGGAGCAGTAGTTATTTCACCATAACATTCTCCGCGCAAGGTTACATTTCTTCCGTCAGGGAAACAAAGTGCAATAACAGACACAAATCTTGCATCGCGGTCGGTTTTGCCTTCTAAATCCTTTAACAATTTTTCGTAGCGACCCTTATCATCAAGTCCCTCCCCGCCGTAGCGTGCAGAGTAAATTCCCGGGGCGTTGTCGAGTGCAAAAACTTCCAAACCTGAATCGTCTGCCATTACCAGAGCGCCTGTCATATCAGATATTGTGCGCGCCTTTTTTATCGCGTTTTCTTCAAAGGTTTTGCCGTCTTCTTCAACTTCTATATCAATATTTTTATCTTTCAGGGAAAAAACCTCGTAATCTTTCAAACGGTTTTTAAATTCTCTTACCTTTCCCTGATTATTGGTAGCAATAATAATTTCCATTTCAGTTCTCCTCTAAGAAAAAGACAAGGCTTTTGCCTTGCCCTTTTTAATTATTTAATTTCCATACCGCCGTCGCCGATTTCTGATATGTAGAAAGAAGCAGTAAGACCTGATTTTTCTTGATAAATCGGTGCTAAAGTGTTGATAAAGTCGTTTGCATTTTCTTTTTTAACAACACTTACTGTACAACCGCCAAAACCAGCACCTGTCATTCTTGAACCTATAACATAGGGGAGCTTGCGAGCCTCGTGAGCCAAAATATCAAGTTCATCGCAGGAAACTTCATAATCATACTGAAGAGAATCGTGTGATGCGTTCATAAGCTGACCGAATGTTGCCAAATCTCCTGACTTCAACGCGTCAACACTTCTTTTGACCCTGTCACACTCGTAAACTATGTGTTTAATTCTCTTTAGAACAACAGGGTCTGTTAAAACGCCCTTGTTTGCCTCAAACTCTTCGGGAGATATGTCAGCAAGCTGTTTAATTTTAGGCATTACAGTTTTGAATGCGTTAAGACCTGCTTCACATTCCATTCTGCGCTCATTGTATTTTGATGCGCCTAATGAATGTTTTTTGTTGGTGTTTGATAAAATAAGGCAATAATCTCCTAATGTCAAAGGAACAAGTTCATAGTCAAGTGTTGCACAGTCCAAATAAATTGCATGGTCTTTTTTACCCATAGCAGACGCAAACTGGTCCATAATTCCGCAGTTTACACCTATATAAGAATGTTCAGCCGCCTGACCTAATTTAGCCATTTCAATCATATCAACAGGTGTTGTAATTCCATTTTCTTCGTTTGAGAATGTTGCAAACATCAAAGCTGTTGAAATCTCGATTGCCGCAGAAGAGGATAAACCGCCGCCGTGCGGTGTTGTATCATCATATAAAAGGTCACAACCGACAATTTTATAGCCCGCATTTTTAAGTTCTAATGCAACGCCTAACTGATAGTCGCCCCACTTAAGCTGACCTTTATATTTTTCAAGCTCGTCAATTTTAGCTTCTACCACAATGTCAAGGTCGGTAGCTTTAAGACGGATAATATCGTCATCTCTTTTTCTTGCAACGATTGTTGTTTTCATAGTAAGTGCCGCAGGGAATACAGGACCACCGCAATAGTCGACATGCTCGCCGATTAAGTTTACACGGCCAGGCGATGCGAACACACGAAGATTTTCGTCTTCTCCGCCAAAGGTTTCAAGAAAAAGTTTTTTTATTTCATTTACCTGCATGAGTTTATTCTCCTTTGCTCATGAATTTTTTGTAAGCTTGACGCAATTCTTCTGCTTTTTCTTCAGGAGCAGTAGGATTGCAGTGTGCCCATGCACCTGTTTCTGAAGATGCATTGAATTTTTGCTTATCTGCAGAACGCATAGGCGGATAAAATTCAATGTGGAAATGAGAATATTCAGAAGTATCTTCGCCGTTTACGGGTGCCTGATGCATACACATCATGTATGGGAAGTTGTAATCAAATAAGGAATCAAGAGTGCCTGAAACTTTCTTTAAAATATCTGCAAGATTTACCTTTTCGCTTTCTGTAAACTGATCTAAGCTCTGCTTGTGGGCTTTAGATGCAACATACATACCATAAGGATATGCACTGAAGAATGGTAAAAATGCAACGAAATCGTCATTTTCAATAATAATTCTCTTGTTTGCTTCGTATTCGTTTTTGAGTACATCGCAGAAAAGGCAGTTGCCTGTTTCTTCCAAATGTTCTTTAGAAGCATTAAGTTCTAATTCTAATTTTTTTGGTATGTAGGAATATCCGTAAATCTGACCGTGAGGATGTGGCATTGTAACGCCTACAACATCGCCTCTGTTCTCGAAGATAAATACATATTTAATATTTTTGTCTTCTTTCATCGCAAGATATCTCTCTGTCCAGAGGTCAACAAGCTTTTTGATGTGGTCAACAGAAAGCTCAGGAAGAGTTACTGTATGCTCTGGGGAATAGAGAATAACTTCACATTTTCCGTATGCGGGACGGGTTTTGAAAAGTGATGTTTCAACATCGTCCGGTACAGGTGGATTTTGTGAAAGTGCGGGGAAGTCATTATCATACTTATAAACATCAAAATGGTCCGGAACCTTGCCTGAACCGGGGCAAAATGGGCACCAGTCCTTTGGCATCTGCGGACGATTTTGTCTGTGAGATGCAATCATAACCCAGTCTTTTGTAAATGGATCGTATCTTAATTCTGCCATGAAAAACACTCCTTAATTTTTACATATTCTACTAAATTACAGTATAGCACATTTTCGACAGAAAAAAAAGAGTTTTATTAAAATTTTTAATTTTAAAATTTTTTATTTTTTTTTTGCAACCTTTTTGCATTTTGAAAAGTATTAGGTATGTAAAACAAATTTCAAAAGAAAGAGGAACTAAATAATGAAAAAAATTGCTTTAGTATTAAGCCTTTGCATGATTTTAACACTTGTTGCATGCGGAGAAAAGAAAGATGTAATGAATAACGCAGAAGACCAGAAGGTAGAAACTCCAGTGGTAGAACAGCAACTTCCTGAAAAAGAAGAGGCTGAAAAACCCGAAGTTAAGCCTGAAGAAAAGCCGGCTGAAAAACCTGTTCAGCAGAGCCCTCAAAACAAACCTAATGAGCTTCCTGCTGAAAAACCTCAGGAAAAACCCGAAGTTAAGCCTGAAGAAAAACCTGTAGTGAAAGAAGAATTATCTGTTATTATGGCAGACATCACAGCTAATTTAGGCGAAATGCCAATGCTCATGAACGAACCTTTGACAGAAGAAAACTTCGAATTCTTCACATTTGCTAAATATGTAAACGGTGCAGAGGCGTTTGTAAGCGAACCAATGATGGGGTCATTTGCACACTCTGTTGTTCTTGTAAGACTTCCTAAAGGTGCTGATGCAACAGCTTTCGCAAATGAAGTTAGAGCAAATGCAGATGCTCGTAAATGGATTTGCGTTGAAGCAGAAAAAGTGACAGTAACTCAAAAAGGCGATTTAGTATTGCTTGTTATGTCAAGCGCAGACCGCACAGACAAAATTACCAATGCTTTTAAAGCTCGCTAATTAAATGAATATAAAAAGGTGCTTTGCATAGCACCTTTTTGTATGAAAGGATAACCTATGTTATTTTCAGGAATTTCATTTATATATTTTTTCTTGCCGTTTACTTTGCTTTATTATGTTATTCCAAAACGGTTTAAGAACTTATTTTTACTTGTTGTAAGCCTTGCGTTCTACTTTTTTGGCGAGCCGATATATGTTTCGCTACTCATCTTTTCGTCATTGGTAGATTTTACGCATGGACTTTATATCGAAAAATACAGAAACACCAAAAAAGCAAAGATTGCACTTATATCTTCAATTATTATAAATTTAGGTTTGCTTGGAATTTTTAAGTACACAGACTTTTTTATAACAACATTTAATACTCTGTCAGGTGCAGAAATTCCTTTAACAGGGATTTCACTTCCCATAGGCATAAGCTTTTTCACATTCCAGACAATGAGTTATACTATTGATGTTTATAGAGGAAGGGCAAAGGTACAGCCTAATCTTATATCATTTGCAACTTATGTTTGTCTTTTCCCACAGCTTATTGCAGGCCCGATTGTGCGCTATACCGATATAGAAAAAGAAATTGACCAAAGAAGTACAAACAGAGATGAAATTGCGGAAGGAATAAGAAGATTTTCAGTAGGTCTTGGTAAAAAGGTCTTGATTGCAAACCTTTTGGGTGAGCTGTGTATGACATTTAAAGGCATGAACGAGCAAAGCGTAGTATTTTACTGGGTGTATGCAATAGCCTTTTCACTCCAGATTTACTTTGATTTTTCGGGCTACAGCGATATGGCAATAGGTCTTGGTCAGCTGTTTGGTTTCCATTTCCCCGAAAACTTTAATTATCCGTTCATATCAAAGTCTATAACAGAATTCTGGAGACGCTGGCACATGACTCTTGGCGGTTGGTTCCGCGACTATGTGTATGTACCGCTTGGCGGAAACAGAGTTTCAACCCCTAAATATTTAAGAAATATTGCGATAGTGTGGCTCTTAACAGGCTTCTGGCATGGTGCGGCGTGGAATTTTGTGCTTTGGGGTGCGTTTTTCGGAGTGCTTTTGATTTTAGAAAAGCTTTTTGTTGGAAAATGGCTTGAAAAAGCACCAGCTGTTATAAGTCATGTTTACACCATATTCATAGTAATAATAAGCTTTGCAATATTCAATGCAGACGGACTTAACGGTGTTTTAACTGATTTAAAAGGAATGTTTGGTATGTCAGCACTTCCTATAATAAATAATGAAAGTATTTATTATATGATAAGCTACGCGCCAATGCTTGTAGTTGCGTTAGTAGCCTCCACCCCTGCTCCCAAAATGTTATGGGAAAAATTGATAAGCGAAAAGATAAAGCTTTTCGCGGAGCCTGTTGGCATAATTTTGATTTTAATTACAGCAACAGCATTTATTATTAACGGTTCATTTAATCCATTTTTATATTTTAGGTTCTGATGATTATGAAAAATTTAAAAAACAATTTAATTATAATTTTATTTTCAGCTGTTGTGCTTTCAATTTGTTTGATGTTCTTCGTTGTTCCTGACAAAGATGTGTCTGCAACAGAAAGACGCCCATTGGCAGAAATGCCTGAGCTTACAGGACAAGCTATGTTTTCAGGAGAATATTTCGGAAAGCTTGAATCTTATCTTTTAGACCAGTTCCCGATGCGTGAAAGCTACAGAACAATCAATGCGTGGGTAAGAACACGACTTATGCGACAGAGTGATGTTAATGGGCTGTGGATTGAAAACGGTTCGATATTTAAGCAAAACGACCCATTAAAGCAAGACCAGATTGCGTACGGAACAGCTCTTATGAATAAGGTTAAGGACACATATTTTAAAAATTCAAATGTATATTATTCGGTTATTCCAGATAAGAACTATTTTCTTGATTTTGCTTATAGACCTGAGTTTAACTATGACGGTCTTACAGAAATTTTGAAGACGGATTTAAAAGATATGAAGTATATTGATATCTTTGATGTCTTGTCAATAAATGATTATTATAATACCGACACCCACTGGTCACAGGACAAGATTTTTCCTGTGGTTTCAAAGCTTGCAAATGAGATGGGTGTGGGCGAGCTTGTTACTCCGAAAGAAGAGTACGAAGTTCATAGCAAAGCGCCGTTTTATGGAGTATATTACGGACAGATGTCGCTTAATGTAAAGCCCGACATATTAAATTATGTCACAAATGATTATACCCAAAATGCCAAGGTGTATGGCATAGACCCTGAAATTTTAAAATCTCATTTTGGTGTTGAAGATACTCTTTCGAATAAGGTCTATGCAGAAGAAAAATTCTATGGTATTGATGGATATGATATGTATTTGTCTGGTGCTCAGCCTGTAGTGGTTATGGAATGTGACAATGCCAAAACAGACAAAGAACTTATATTGTTCAGGGACTCCTTTGGTTCAAGCATAGCACCCCTGTTTTTAGGTGCATACGAAAAGGTAACACTTATTGATTTAAGGTATATTCCGTCATCAATGCTTGGTGAATATGTTGACCTTTCTCCTGAGGCTGATGTGTTATTCCTTTATTCAACAAATATGTTGAACAGTTCGATGTTAATGAGATAATTTTAAAATCCCCGAATAAATCGGGGATTTTAATAAAAAAGTTGGATATTTTTAAAAATATACTTGACAATTTAGTGCTTTTGTGATAACATATTTTTTGTTCAATATGCAGGTGTGGTGGAACTGGCAGACGCGCTGGACTCAAAATCCTGTGGTAGTGATACCGTGTGGGTTCGATTCCCACCACCTGCACCAACAAAAAAGAGATGCCGTAGGGCATCTTTTTTTGTTGTTTAAAAAGGGAGGGAATCGAACACCGAGGGGGCAAAAAGGCGAAAGAAAAGTTGCCTGTGGCAAGTTTTCGGCTTTTTGGTGCGAAATCGGGTACCGAAAGGCGGAGGCTTTGGGTCGATGAGCAGGGAAAGCTTTCAAAGAAAGATTTCTTCCCACCACCTGCACCAACAAAAAAGAGATGCCGTAGGGCATCTTTTTTTGTTGTTTAAAAAGGGAGGGAATCGAACACCGAGGGGGCAAAAAGGCGAAAGAAAAGTTGCCTGTGGCAAGTT
>JAFWXG010000188.1 GCA_017523005.1 Clostridia bacterium | reverse complement strand
TGCCAATAATATATGTTTTTTGTACATTATCTTTACTTATCTCAAGCACACCAATTTTGATTTTAAGTGAATTCATGTTAAAGATATTTGTCAAATGGGCAGAATTTTGTTCAAACATTCCAGGACAGGTAATACATATTCCGATAAATATTTTTGTTATAATCGGACTTTTCATATTTACGGGAATTGCATTAGTAAATTCGATTTTCAAAAACAAGAAAATTCCAATAGCATTGATGTTTATAAGTGCTGTTTTTGCTTTGATTTCTTCACTAACCGAATTTGTTCCGCCAAGAGATACAACCTTAACATTTTTGAATGTAGGGCAAGCAGACTGCTCTTTGTTAGAGACACCTGACGGAAACAAGTTTTTAGTGGATTGTGCTACTGACTCGATGGGAAAGAACGAGATTGTAGAATATCTGTATCGTAATGGTATATTAAGTCTTGATGGAATATTTATTTCACATTTCAATGATGACCATTCAGGCGGGATAATAAATATACTTAAAGATATTAAAACAAATGTGGTATATATTCCGGATACGAAAGATATAGGACAAGCCCAGTATGACCTCATGCAGTATGCACACAATAACGATATTACTTTAATTCCTTTATCTGAAGGAGATACTATTTCTGTATCCGATTTAGAAATTTCTGTATTAAATCCGCCTTCTAATACATTTGCAGACGAAGATAACAACTCATCTGTTGTATTGAAGGCGGAAAATAAAGATGTATCAGTGCTTTTTTCGGGAGATATAGAAAAGGACGCATCCATTAGAAATTGTAATACTGATATTTTAAAGGTGTCACATCATGGTTCAAAGAATGGAACAACAGAAGAATTTCTTAAAAACAATACACCTGAAATTGCTGTAATTAGTTTAGGCCTTAATAACATGTATGGTTTTCCAAAACAAGAAACTGTAGATAAAATAGAAAATTACACAAATAAAATATACAGAACAGACTTAAACGGCACTATTAAGATACTTTGCAAAGACAGAAATTACATTGTAAATACACTAAGGAGGGATGATGAATGGAAAAATTAAAAACAGCTTTAAAGAATAAAAACATAGACCATATTTATTTGTTTTCAGGAGAAGAAGTATACCTTACAGACTATTATTCCAAGGCATTAAAGAAAGAGGTAGGTTGTGATGATACATTTGACTATATTGTTCTTGATGCTGAAAATCTTACAGGATTGCAGGAAGCGATTGAAAGTATGCCTGTGATGTCTGAAAAGAAGATGGTTGTTGTGAAAGGACAAGATTTATCATCCGAGCTTAAACAAGAAGATGTTGAAATGATTTCAGTGCTTTTGGAGGAAGTTCCGTCCTTTACAGAGCTTTTATTCGTAACAAGAACCATAAATAAAAACTCAAAAATATATAAATTGCTTGCCGAGAAATGTACTTTGTGTACCTTTGAACATCAAAAACCGGCCGAAGTCATAAAATGGGTAATAAAAGTTGCGTCTTCTAAGAATGTAAAGATTGATAGAGATACATCGGCACTTTTGATTGAATTCGCTGGTGTTGACATGACAACATTGATTAGTGAGTTGGATAAACTTTCATCATATTGTGGAGATGGAGGGATTATTACAGCAGATGCTGTGGAGAGAATTGTAATAAAAAGTGTTGATGCTAAAATTTATTATTTATTAGATGCGGTCTTTGGTGGTAATTCGGAGCAATCATTCAGACTTCTTGAGGAATTCAAAGCAGAAAACGAAAAACCAATTTATATCAACGCGTCAATTATGGGCACAATACGAACCTTGCTTGAACACGCTTATCGTCAAAGAGAGGGTATGTCTCCGTCTGCGATAGCTGATAAACTAAGACTACGCCCTATACAGGCAAAAAAGAATACCACTTACTTAAAGAAGGTAGATGTTAAGTTTTTGGAAAATATTATAAAGCGTTGTACGGCACTTGATATGGAAATGAAAAGGGGAGCGGACGGCTTTTCGGGTCTTTCACTTATATTGGGGGAAATACTTTTAAAAACATCAAAATAAAAAGACGGGCAAATTTGCCCGTCTTTTAACTTAAATTTTCATTTAAGCACCAATCGTATTGAATTTCAAAGTCATCTGCGACTTCTTTCTGGAAGCAGTATTCTTTTTGAGAATTCCTTTAGCAACTGCTTGGTCCAGTTTCTTAACTGTTAATCTATAAAGAGCCTGACACTGTGTCTGGTCACCAGCTTCAACAGCAGCTTCAAACTTTTTAATTGTAGTTTTCAAATTGGTTTTGATCATCTGATTTTGCAATGTTTTTGTTTCGATAACCTTGCATCTTTTCTTAGCAGATTTAATATTTGGCAATGAACTCACCTCCAAAATCGTATTTAGCATAAACATTATACAACCTTTTTTAATAAAATGCAAGTCTTTTTTTAAAATTTTTTAAATTTTCTTTTTTTGTTTACAATTTGTAAATAATGTGATAAAATAAATTGTGTTTATACACAAAAACATTTCGGCAAAACTAATATAAACACATGTCTTTTTTGCCGAAAATAGTGTATAATGCAGTTATCATAGCACTATATTATGCAAAAACAAAAAAGGAGTGATATTGATGTTTAAAAAAACATTAAGCTTAATTTTAGCTATTGCCATGCTTTGCACATTAGTTCCTGTTGTTGCAATAGCAGGTGGAGCATCAGGTGCTTCTGTACCTGAAGCTATCTACTATGATTATTTAAATGAATTAGGCCTTGTAGCAGAGTTTCCAACAGCAGCAAGACCTGGCACAGGCGACCACCTTGAAGCTATTGCTGCCAAGAAATGGGTTTGCTATACTGAAGATTCAGGTGGCGGTAATAACTGGGGCAAGAAATATTGGTACGGCGACCACAATGGTTCAACCAGAATAGACCAGGTACTTATTTCTAATTACAATGTGCCTGTTGGAGGCGAATATTATGTACTTACTCGTGGTATTAACACCTCAACAGCAGGTGGGAGATATTTAGAAATCTCTATTGACGGCAGCAAGCTTATGGCATCAGGGCAAACATCTGCATATAGATTTGAAGGAAGAGCTAATACTAGTCCGATAGCTTATATGCCTAATGCTGTAACTATTTCTGCGGGCAACCACGAAATTATGTTAGAAGGCTGGCAGGGTTACCGTCTTGATGCGGTTGCATTTGTTCCGAAAGCAGAAGTTGATTTGATGGGCGGAATAGCAGCTTATTCTGCAAAAATTTTCGCATCAGCAGAAACTTTTGGTGTCTTCGCAAACAGAACTGCTGAAAAGGCATTTTCCAATGACGGCACAGACATTTCTCTTGATGTTCCTGCGAACGGTCAATTGAAGGTTACATTATCTCCGACAGCTACATCTTTAGACTTGGAATATCAGTTATTCCTCAACGGCACATTAGTTGAAACTCTTGCTGAAGATGTAACAGAGTATACTATAACTGAAGTTCCTTATGGTGATAACGAAATTACTGTAGTTGCTGTTATCAATACAACAGATAGTCAAATATATAACTCTTCAGCGACTGTTGCATATACTC
>JAFWXG010000187.1 GCA_017523005.1 Clostridia bacterium | reverse complement strand
TATACCCGAACTATCCATAAAATCAAGACCGCTCAAATCAAATATAAGATTTTTAACAGGGTGTTCGTTGATTTTTTTATCAAGTTCCGTTCTCATATTTGATACATTAAAATGGTCCATATCCCCTTTAATCTTTGCAATAAGCGTATTGTCAACAAATTCAAGTTCCATTTTGTTTTCCTCTCTTTCTTTTTTAGAATATATCAAAATACTTAAAATTTAGGTCAAAAAAAGTCGCAAACCTTTAAAAAGTTTGCGACTTAATTCGTCATTTAATTATAGTTTTGATAAGCTTTCAAGCACCTTATCTAACATTTCCTGGTATTTGATACCTTTCTGGCGTTCTTCTTCAACAAGATGCTGAGGCGCTTTTGCTGTAAAACCCGGGTTGTTTAATTTACCCTCTACACGCTTAACTTCTGCTTCTAAAGTTGCTTTTTCTTTCATTAAGCGTTCGCGTTCTTTTTCAACATCTACCAAATCGCCGACAGGCAAGTACATTACCGCACCGTCTGTTACAACAGATACTGTATTTTCGTCGATTTCGCTGTCTGTAAACTCGATTTCTGATGCTGACGCAAGTTTCTTAAAGAAGCTTTCGCCTAAAGCAAAGATATCTTTTTCGTCTGTTTTAATGTAAAGTTTTGCTTTTCTTGACGGAGGTACATTCATGTTGTTTCTTGTGTTACGGATAGCTTTGATTGCTTCCATAATCATTGTCATTTGCTTGTCCTCTGTGTCAAATACAAATTCCTGATTATATTTTGGCCAGTTTGCTCTCATGATTGTTTCGCCGTCATGAGGCAGATGTTGCCAAATTTCTTCTGTGATAAACGGCATAAAGGGATGAAGCAGTACTAATGTATTTGTAAGTACATAGGTAAGCACTTTTTGTGCTGTTTCGTTTGTTGGAGAGGTTTCTTCGTAAAGTCTTGGTTTTACAAGTTCAATATACCAGTCACAGAAATCGTCCCATATAAAGTCATAAAGCTTTGATATTGCAACACCTAATTCAAATTTGTCAATATTAGCTGTAACTTCCTGTACTAAACGATTAAATTTGTTTAAAATCCATTTATCTTCAACACAAAGCTTATCTGTTTCAGGCAAAGTAACATCGTCTACAGTAAGATTCATAAGAACAAATCTTGATGCGTTCCAGATTTTATTTGCAAAGTTAGCACTCGCCTGAACTCGTTCGTCATAATAACGCATATCGTTTCCGGGGGAGTTACCTGTTGCCAAGGTAAAGCGGAGAGCGTCTGCACCGTATTTTTCAATTACGAGCAACGGGTCAACGCCATTACCTAATGACTTAGACATCTTTCTTCCCTGACTGTCACGCACAATACCATGAATAAACACATGATCAAAAGGTGCTTTTCCCGTATGTTCAAGAGCTGAAAATACCATTCTTGCAACCCAGAAGAAAATAATATCATAGCCTGTAACCAATGTACTTGTAGGATAGAACTTCTTAAATTCTTCTGTTTCTTCAGGCCAGCCTAATGTTGAGAAAGGCCAGAGTGCTGAACTGAACCATGTATCTAATACATCGTTATCCTGCCACATTTCTTTACCGCAATCGGGACAAACTTTAACATCTGTCTTTGATACAACCATTTTACCGCAATGGTCG
>JAFWXG010000186.1 GCA_017523005.1 Clostridia bacterium | reverse complement strand
TTTTGTTGAAGAAGATATGAAAATTGTGGGCGAATTGATTGCCAAAACAATTAAAGACTATGAAGGAACAAAAGACGAGGTTGCAGAAAAGGTTGCAGAGCTTTGCAAAAAGCATCCGTTATATTAAAAACATCAGGGGCGTAAACAACGCCCCTTTTTATTCATAAAGGAGTAAGTTTATGGTAAACTCTATGCCGTTGGCTGTCGCGATAAGACCTGAAAATTTAGAATTTGTCGCAGGACAAAAGCATATTTTGGGCGAAGGTAAAATATTGCGTACGATTTTACAAAGTGGGAAAATACCCAATATGATTTTTTACGGACCATCGGGAACGGGAAAAACAACCGTTGCCAATATTGCAGCATCCGTTTCTCAAAAAAAGCTTTATAAGCTTAATGCAACAAATGCATCGGTGTCAGATATCAAAGACATAATCTCAAATTTAGACGGCTTTGACACTATGGACGGCGTTATTTTATACTTAGACGAAATCCAGAATTTTAATAAAAAGCAACAACAGTCGTTACTGGAAGTAATTGAAAACGGAAAGGTAACACTTATTGCGAGCACAACCGAAAATCCCTATTTTTATATCTATAATGCAATTTTGTCAAGATGCAGTGTATTTGAATTTAAGCCCGTGTCTGCCCACGATATGGAGCCTGTTATAAAAAGGGGTATTGATTATTTAAGCGAGCAGTATGGAAAAAAAATAGAAATTGAAAAATCTGCGCTTGTTCATATTTGCAATATGTCAAACGGCGATGTGAGGAAAGCTTTAAACTCGGTGGAAATTTCTGTTATTAAGGCGGTCAGCACATTAGATGAGATTGCCAAAATCACATTGGAAGATGCAGAACAAGCGACAGGACGCGCAAGTTTAAAATATGACAGAGATGGGGATAATCATTATGATAATCTAAGCGCCTTGCAAAAATCAATTCGGGGAAGTGACTCGAATGCGGCAGTGCATTATCTTGCCCGATTGATTGAAGCGGGGGATATGCAATCTATTGTAAGAAGACTTATGGTTATTGCCGCAGAAGATGTTGGACTTGCTTTCCCTAACGCAGTGCCTTTTGTTAAAGCTTGTGTGGACAGTGCTTTGATGTTAGGATTTCCAGAGGCAAGAATTCCGCTTGCTGATGCTGCAATTTTACTTGCGACAGCACCTAAATCAAATTCTGCTTACATGGCAATAAATCAGGCACTTTATGATGTCGAAAATATCGATACAGGTTCAATTCCGCGTCAGTTACAGAATGAGCATTTTGACGGCATAGGAAATGAGGTTAAAGGTCAGCACTATCTGTATCCGCACGATTATAAAAATCATTATGTCAAACAGCAGTATTTGCCTGACAAGATAAAGAATAAAGAGTATTATGTGTATGGCGAAAATAAAAATGAGCAGGCATTTAAGAAATACTGGGACGAAATAAAAAAAGAAAGTGAATAGTATGATAGAATTTAAAAAGCTATCTTTAGATGATTTCGAGAAACTCAAACCATTTTTTGAAACCAATCCGTCAAAAATATGTGATAACACAATAGGCACATTGTTTATGTGGCGACATTTCTTTGATACAGAGTTTGCAATTTTCAATGAAACACTTGTTTTAAAGCTTAAATATATGGATAACAAGCCAGCGTTTATGATGCCTTTGGGCAAGGAAGTCCAAAATGCACTTAATGAAATCCTTGACTATTGCAAAGAAAACAAAACTTCAATGAGAATGTGCTTTGTGACAGAAAAAGACAAGAATTTATTGCTTGATAAGTTCGATGCAGAAGTATTTGAAGATGTTTCATGGTCGGATTATATGTATTTAGCGTCTGATTTAGCACTTATGACTGGTAAAAAATATAACGGACCACGAAATCATATAAATGCCTTCAAAAGAGAAAATGAAGATTATAAAATAGAACTTTTGAGTGAAGATAATGCACTTGAAGTTTTACAGTTTTTTGAAAATCATATTGATAAAGACGAACAGGATGCCATGTTAAAGGCAGAGCAGATAATGGTAAGAGAAGTCTTAAGCAATTTAAAACTATACAAAATGAACGGAATTGTGCTTTATGTAAAGGACGGAATTGCAGGCTTTTCAGCGGGCGAGATTATAGATGATGTATTATATGTTCATATCGAAAAGGCAAACAGCAAAATCCGCGGTGCATACCAGATGCTTGTAAAAGAATATGCAACCTTGGAACATGACAAAGTAAAAGAAATAAATAGAGAAGAGGATTTGGGGGATGAGGGATTAAGAAAGTCAAAACTTTCATACAAGCCATCATATTTAATTCCAAAATATACTGTAATGGTAAAATAAAAACGGAGCTTTAAGCTCCGTTTTTTATTTTAGAATTTTAACTACATCTCCATTTTTAAGTCCTGCAGAGTTAGCGTCATCTGTATCAATGTGCATTTCGACATTGAAATCTTCACGAACTCTGACCTGAACATCATAAAATCTTGTAGGCTTAATTCCTTCAACTAAAACATCAACATGGTCATTGTCCTTAATGCCGTATTTTTCAGCATATTCAGGAGTTAAATGAATGTGGCGGTTTGCAATAATTACGCCTTCCTTTAAATAAATGGTTCCTTTTGGACCAACTAAAACTAATTTTTCAGACC
>JAFWXG010000185.1 GCA_017523005.1 Clostridia bacterium | reverse complement strand
TTGATATAAACAATCTTCGTTGGGACAAAGTTATTATCTGTACCGATGCAGATGTTGATGGATTTCCGATAAGAACTTTGATTTTGACTATGATATATAGGTTGGTTCCTACTTTGATTAAAGCAGGAAAGGTTTATATTGCAGAATCTCCACTTTTTGAAATAACTCATAAAGACGAAACATTCTTTGCTTATGACGAAAACGAAAAACAAGAGATTTTAACTAAATTAGAGGGCAAAAAATATACAATCCAGCGTTCAAAAGGTTTGGGTGAAAACCAACCTGAAATGATGTGGCAGACAACAATGAATCCTGAAACAAGACGCTTGATTAAGGTTATGCCTGAAGATGCAGAAAGAACACAGGAATTATTTGATTTATTGCTTGGAGATAATTTGCAGGGAAGAAAAGACCATATCGCAGAATTTGGTGCAAATTATCTTGATTTAGCGGATATTTCTTAAAAAGGGGGGATAACGCATGAATTTTACAGAACAAAAAATAGGGGATGTACTTGAGCAAAACTATATGCCTTATGCGATGAGCGTTATCGTATCCCGTGCAATTCCCGAAATTGACGGATTTAAACCCTCTCACAGAAAGCTTCTTTATACAATGTATAAAATGGGACTTATTAACGGTGCGCGTTCAAAGTCTGCAAATGTTGTGGGCAGAACAATGCAGCTTAACCCCCATGGCGATGCGGCAATTTATGAAACCATGGTAAGACTGACTACAGGTAATGCGGCACTTTTGCATCCTTTTGTAGACTCGAAAGGTAACTTTGGTAAGCAATACTCAAGAGATATGGCATATGCCGCATCCCGTTATACTGAAGTTAAATTGGAGTCAATTTGCAAGGAGGTTTTTGGCGATATCGACAAAGATGCAGTCGATATGGTAGATAACTTCGACGCAACCACCAAAGAACCTGTTTTACTTCCTGTTAAATATCCGAATATACTTGTAAATCCTAATGAGGGTATTGCAGTTGGTATGGCAAGTAAAATCTGTAGTTTTAATTTAAAGGAAATTTGCGATGCTACAATCGCTCTTTTAAGAGATGAAAAAGCAGATATTTTAGCTGTAATGCCTGCTCCCGATTTTACAGGTGGGGGAGAAATTTTATACAACGAAGCCAATATGCGTGAGATTTATGAAACAGGCAGAGGGTCATTTAAAATTCGTGGTAAATACCAGTATGACAAAAAGAATAATGTAATTGAAATTACCGAAATCCCGTATTCAACAAATCTCGAAGTGATAATTGAAAAAATTATCGAGGGTATCAAGGCTGGCAAATACAAGGAAATCACAGATGTTCGTGATGAAACAGATTTAAAAGGTTTAAAAATTACTTTAGATGTTAAGAAGAATGTTGATGTTGAAAAGTTGATGAATTTAATTTATAAAAACATAACATTACTCGATACATTCAGCTGTAATTTCAATGTTTTGATTGACGGAATGCCTAAAGTGTTAGGTGTGCGTCAGCTCCTGCTTGAATGGATAAGATTTAGAATTGGATGCGTAAAACGAATTTTGTCTTTTGATTTGAACAAAAAAAGAGAAAGACTTCATTTGCTTCGCGGACTTGAAAAAATTCTTCTCGATATTGATAAAGCAATCAAGATAATCCGTGAAACCGAAAAAGACGACATGGTTGTTCCGTCTTTGATGAAAGGTTTTGGCATTGATGAAGTTCAGGCAGAGTTTGTTGCTGAAATCAAATTGCGTAACTTAAACAAAGAATACATCTTAAAAAATATTTCTGCAGTTGCAGACTTGGAAAGAGAAATCGAAGATATCCAGACTACACTTGACAGCGACCGCAGAATTAAAAAGCTTATTTCAAAAGAATTAGAAGAAATTTCTAAAAAATACGGAAAAGACAGAATTTCTAAAATTATTCCTGAA
>JAFWXG010000014.1 GCA_017523005.1 Clostridia bacterium | reverse complement strand
GATGCAAATGAATCTCCACCGCCTACACGGTCCATAATTTCTAAGCCTTTGTAATCTTTTGCCTTATAAACTGTTCCGTCTGCCCAACAGATTGCACTCCAGTCATTAACTGTAGCGGTTTTAACTTCTCTTAATGTTGTTGCGATAACCTTGAAGTTTGGATACTGTTTAGCTGCCTCAGCAATCATTTTTTTGTAGCCGTCAAGGTTAAGTTCTTTTAAGCTTTCGTCATTTCCCTCAACTTTAAGACCAAGACAAGCAGTAAAATCTTCTTCGTTACCAATCATAACATCAACATATTTTGCGATTTCTTTGTTTACTTCCTGAGCCTTTTCAAGACCGCCGATTGCACTCCACATAGACGGACGGTAATTTAAGTCGTAAGAAACTATTGTTCCGTATTTTTTTGCAGTTTTTACCGCTTCAATAACAGTCTTACAAGACTGTTCTGAAAGTGCAGCATAAATACCGCCTGTATGTAACCAACGAACACCAAGTGTTCCAAAAATGTATTCAAAATCAAAGTCTTCAGGTGTTGCTTTAGAGATAGCTGTGTTTGCTCTGTCAGAACAGCCTACAGCACCACGGATACCATATCCTCTTTCGGTAAAGTTAAGACCGTTTCTGCAAATTCTGCCGATACCGTCAGTTTTCATCCATTTGATTAAGGAAGTGTCAACACCGCCCTGTTCAATAAAATCTTCCATAAGATATCCAACTTCATTTTCTGCAAATGCAGTTAAAACAGCAGTTTTCATTTTAAAGCATTTGTGAAGTCCGCGGATAACATTGTATTCTCCGCCGCCTTCCCATGCTCTGAAGGAACGAGCAGTACGAATTCTTCCTTCGCCGGGGTCAAGACGGAGCATTACTTCGCCTAAAGACACCGCGTCAAACATACAATCTTTTTTATCTCTTAATTTAAGTTCCATTATAAAATCCTCCCCAATTATCCTCTGATACTTTTTACAAGCTCAACTGCTTCTTTTGTAAGCTCTGTAATCTTGTCAAATTCGCCGTTTGAAATAAGGTCACCCTTAACCATCCAGCTGCCGCCGCAGCAGATAATCTTGTCACATTCTAAATAATCTTTTAAGTTTTTAGCACTAATTCCGCCTGTCGGCATGAATTTAACCATTGTATAAGGTGCACCCATTGCCTTAATCATGGCAACACCGCCTGCCTGTTCTGCAGGGAAGAATTTAATTACCTTAAGACCTCTCTTTACTGCCTGTGCAACTTCTGACGGTGTAATGCAACCAGGGAAAACAGGGATATTGTTTTCCAAGCAATAGTCAACAATTTCAGGGTCAAAGCCTGGAGATACAATAAATTTTGCACCTGCTTTTACCGCTCTGTCAACCTGCTCAATAGTTAAAACTGTTCCTGCACCAACAAGCATATCAGGGTATTTTTCGCTCATAAGTTTAATTGATTCTTCTGCTGCATCAGTTCTGAATGTAACCTCTGCACAAGGAAGTCCGCCCTTTACCAAAGCATCTGCCAAAGGAAGTGCGTCTTTTACATCTTTAAGAACAACAACCGGCACAACACCAAAATTTTCAAT
>JAFWXG010000184.1 GCA_017523005.1 Clostridia bacterium | reverse complement strand
AAGTTTAATATTTCTCATGATGTATATAATGCCTGTTTTTATCATACTGTGGGCAGACAAAATATGTCAAAGCTTGAAAAAATCGTGTATATTGCTGATATGACAGAAGAAAACCGCACACAGGATGGTGTAGAGAAGCTTCGAGAAATTGCAAAACTGGACTTAAACAGAGCACTTCTTCAGGGAATAGAAAACACTATTTCCTATCTATCTTCAAAAAAGATGAAAATTCACAAAAATTCTTTAGAAGCAAAGAATTATTTGTTGAAATTACTCTCAAATTGTGATACAATAAACAAATAAGGAAAATATATCCCAAAAAGGAGGATATTATGAATTCTAACGAAATATTAAAACTGGTTGCAAAGACTTTAAACAAGCACAAAGCACAAGAAATAACAGTTCTTAAAATTGAAGACTTAACTGTAATTTCAGATTATTTTATAATTGCAGGCGGTACTTCAAATACTCAGGTAAGAGCCTTGGCAGGTGCTATTGAAGAAGACCTTAAAAAAGCAGGGGTAGAGCTTTTGCATACCGAAGGATATGACAGTGCATCATGGATTTTGCTTGATTACGGCGGTGTAATTGTGCATCTTTTCTTGAAAGACTCAAGAATGTTTTACAGTTTAGAGCATTTGTGGTCGGATGCAAAGGAAATTCCGTTTGAAGATTTGCTTTAATTTAAGGGAAAGGAAGAAATATCATGAGTTATAATTTTACTGAAATAGAGAAAAAATGGCAAAAATACTGGGACGATAATCACACATTTGAGGCGAGTGCGAAAGATAAATCTAAGCCTAAATTTTACGGACTTGTAGAGTTCCCTTATCCGTCAGGATATGGTCTTCATGTAGGACATCCCAGAAGCTATACAGCACTTGATATCGTGTCAAGAAAACGCCGTATGGAAGGATATAATGTGCTTTATCCAATGGGTTGGGACGCATTTGGTCTGCCAACAGAAAACTTTGCTATAAAGAACAAAATCCATCCGAGAATTGTAACAGAAAATAATGTTGCAAACTTTAAGCGTCAGCTTAAGAGTATCGGTTTTTCGTTTGACTGGTCAAGAGAGATTAACACCACTGACCCTAATTATTTCAAATGGACTCAATGGATTTTCTTAAAATTATTTGAAAAAGGCTTGGCATACAAGCAGGAAATGCCTGTAAACTGGTGCGTAAACTGTAAATGCGGTCTTGCAAACGAAGAGGTTGTAAATGGTGTTTGCGAGCGTTGCGGCGGTCAGGTTGTTCAGAAATTAAAGAGCCAGTGGATGCTTAAAATAACAGAATATGCACAGCGTTTAATTGACGACATAGACGACCTTGATTATATTGAACAGGTTAAAATTCAGCAGAAAAACTGGATTGGTCGTTCAGAAGGTGCGGAAGTTGATTTCAAATTGACCGTTGACGAAAAATTAAGAGTTTATACAACTCGTCCTGACACATTGTTCGGCGCAACATATATGGTTATTTCGCCTGAACATCCGTTTATTGAAAAGTATGCGGACAAAATCTCAAACATGGACGAAATTATAGCTTATCGCGAAGCGGCAGCTAAAAAGTCTGATTTTGAACGCACTGAACTTGCAAAAGACAAGACAGGCGTCGAAATCAAAGGAATTCGTGCAATTAACCCTGTAAATCAAAAGGAAATTCCTGTATGGATTTCAGACTATGTACTTATGACTTATGGCACAGGCGCAATTATGGCGGTTCCTGCTCATGATACCCGTGACTATGATTTTGCTAAAAAATTCAATCTTCCTATCATTCAGGTGGTTGAGGGAGATAATGTTGACCTTGAAAAAGAAGCGTTTACTGATGTTCAGGACGGCGTTTTGATGAATTCAGGGTTCTTAAACGGACTTAAGGTTAAAGATGCTATAGCTAAAATGATTGAATACTTATCCGAAAACGGAGTTGGCGAGAAGAAAGTAAATTACAAACTTCGCGACTGGGTATTCTCAAGACAGCGTTACTGGGGAGAACCTATTCCGCTTGTTAAGTGCGATTGCTGTGGTTATGTTCCTGTTCCTGAAAAGGAATTGCCGTTGCTTTTGCCTGATGTTGAAAACTACGAGCCTACAGATGACGGTCAGTCACCCCTTGCGGCAATAACAGACTGGGTAAACACCACTTGCCCGAAATGCGGAAAGCCTGCAAAAAGAGAAACTGATACAATGCCACAGTGGGCAGGTTCATCATGGTATTTCTT
>JAFWXG010000183.1 GCA_017523005.1 Clostridia bacterium | reverse complement strand
GTCTTAGGGCTTCATACGCCTTATCAATTTCAGCGAACAAATCTATTACATGGTCTGTTTCGCCGAATTCGTTTTGTATGTCATAATCCTCTGCTTGAAATCCGAGCTTGCGGAATTCATTTTTGAATGTTCCGCTTTGCTCGAAAAAGCAATGTACTTTGCCTGTAATTTCCATTGCTATTTACTTCCTTTTACATGAACATCAAGAAGCAGATAGCCCTTGTATGATGATTTTTCGTAAACAAAGCCGTTTGATTCCATTGCAGAGCGGAAATCTTTCATCTGCTGCATTGTGGCTCTCATAAGGATAGGCTCTGATTCAATTCCGCATTGTTTAGCGAGTGTCGCAATAGGCATTGTCACATAGAAATCAAAGAGTTTTTCTATCGGCTGTTTTGGCTTCTCCGGCTGAACTTCTGTTACTTCGTGTGTGCTGAAATCGACATTGTAGGTCGGGGCATTTTCTCCGAGTATTTCTTTTCTCTGTTCTACTATCTTTGCCATAGCGTTAGGAGCTTCCGCCCATTGTTTGTTACGCTCTTCTTCGGCTTTTCTTTCGGCTTCAAGCTGGGCTTTGCGTTCTTCTTCTTCCTGCAGGCGTTTTCTGTTTTCCCGGAGTTCAGCACCACGGCGCAAGGTTGCCTGTAAATCAAGTGTGGTAAGATACAATTCTTTGAGTGTTGCTGTGTCCTCTCCGAACTGTTCAATGCTCTGTAAGTCGCCTGTTATGCGGTCGATGATGTGTGCAATATCATCGTGAATCTGTTTTGTTTTGTAGGTTTTGTTAAGCCATTTATCGTTGAAGATTCTTTCAAGCGGAACAAGGTTGAAGTCATACACTTTCCAGATGTCGGCAATTTCGGCGCGTTTTGCTTCTTTCTCTCTTCGCTCTTCTTCCTTAACAACGCCGTCAAGCTGGATTGTGCAGCTTTTGACAAGGTTTACTGATTCGCTTACAAGGTCTTTGAATCCGTTAAAAGGCTGCATCCATTCCTTTTCATAGGCGATACGAGCGTCATTCATCTGCTTTGCGAGTGTGTTTAATTTTGCCTTGCGGTCGGCGGCTTTTTTCGGGTTTCCGATGTATTCTTCGATTGAGAAGTTATCTGTAAGAGCTTTGATTGAATCCCTAATAATCCTTGCGTTTGTTGTCAGAGTTCCGATTTTCATATCGGCAACGAAATTCAATGATTCAATCGGCAAGATTGCGATTTCGTTCTTTGGCTCTTCTGCCGTAAGTTCCGGCTGAACTACAGCTTCTTTTTCCTGTTCTGTCTGATTCTCTGGAACAAGAACATTCTTTTTTGTTGTTCTAGGCATTGTGTTTTTCTCCTCTAAAAAAAAGAAAGCCGTCTGTATTCTTGCCTCTACAGACGGCTTAAAATGTCGTTTGCACGACACACCGCATAAAGCGGTTTAGAAAAGGCAAGATATTTTCTAAACCGTTCTATTTGCTGAGTTGCTTAAATAAGCAACTCTAAAACAATCATATTGCTTTATGGCGTAATTTGTCAATAAGAAAATTATGTAATTAAGCAATAATCACTCTGATTTTGTGCGATTTTCCCATAATCGCTATGTTTCTGGGCAATAAAAAAGGCTTGCCGATTGTAGCAAGCCCTGTTTTCAGTCATAATATAAAGGTGTATCGTATGGTACGCGCAATGTTTTGTTTCTGATTCCTTCGACGAATTGTGCAAGTCGTTTCTTTCCGTACTCGATTGTTCCGCCGCTCTGAAAATTGTGACCGTTCAGAAAAAGCCGCATAAATCCACGGTTCGGAAGTTCTGGAATATCAATCAGAAAAATGTAGTTTCTGCCGATTCTGATTTCTTCGATAAGTTCATACTCTTCAAGCTGTTTCTTGTCGTGACAAAGCGGGTAGGCGATTTTCTGCCATTCTTCCCATTTGTCATAGTTGCGGTTCAGCTTCATGTTATGCCTCCGGGAATTCAACTTTTACGACTTTGTGCATATCGTCAGATACGACACCAAGATTAAACCAATTACCCATGTAATATTTAGCGATGCCCTCGCGTCCTACGGCTGCATTGTAATCTGTTGTCATTACTTCGCCGTTGTCGAATGTTACCTTTACAGAATCCAGCATATTAAGCCTCCTGTTTCCATTCTTGCCACATTTTCAACAGCTCTGATTTTGAATAACCGTTCTCACTAAAAGTTTCTTCAACTCCGCCATTTG
>JAFWXG010000182.1 GCA_017523005.1 Clostridia bacterium | reverse complement strand
TACCAAAGGTAATAATCTGTGCTACATGGTCTTCTCCGTACTTTTCTGTTACATAGTCAATAACCTCTTGGCGTCTTTCATAGCAGAAGTCCATATCAATATCAGGCATACTTACTCTCTCTGGATTTAAAAATCTTTCAAAGAATAAGTTGTATTTTATAGGGTCAATGTCTGTAATTTTAAGGCAGTATGAAACAATACTTCCTGCGGCAGAGCCACGCCCCGGACCTACAGGAATTCCTTTACTTCTCGCAAAACGGATTACATCCCATACAATTAAAAAATAGTCTACAAAGCCCATTTTTTTAATTACTGATAACTCATAATTCAATCTTTCCAAATTCTTTTCAGGCGCATCATATCTTTCTTTTAAGCCGTCAAGACAGAGCTTTTCAAGATATTCAAAGTGCGATACACCCTCAGGGAGAGGGAAGTCGGGTAAGTGTCTGTTAGAAAAATCAAGGTCAACATTACATAAATCTGCGATTTTTTTTGTGTTTTCTATAGCAGACGGAACATTTTTAAATAAATCAAGCATTTCCTGCTCGCTTTTTAAATAAAATTCGTCTGTTTCAAACTTCATTCTGTCAGTATCATGAATACTCTTTTTCATCTGGATGCACATAAGCAGGTCTTGTGCTTTTGCGTCTTCTTTTTTAAGATAATGTACATCATTTGTTGCAACAAAATCTATGTTAAGTTCCTTGCCTAACCTTAAAAGATAGGCATTTACCTTCTGTTGCTCTTCTATTCCGTGGTCCTGAAGCTCTAAATAAAAATTATCTCTGCCAAAGATTGAAATGTATTCTTCTGCTTCCTTTTTTGCACCGTCATAATCGTCGTTAAAAGCTTTCTTGGTATATCTCCCGCAAGACACGCAGAAAGCGCAATAATGCCCTCGGAATGAGCTTTTAAGCACTCCTTGTCAATACGGGGTTTGTAGTAAAAACCGTCAACAAAGCCTAAAGATACAATCTTCATTAAATTGTGGTAACCTACATCATTTTTAGCAAGCAACACCAAATGTCCGTATCTGCTTTCGTCGTCGGTAGTTTTTTCTGTCATAGAGCCGATGGCTGTATAAACCTCACAGCCAATAATGGGTTTAATTCCTTGTTTTGTAGCATATTTATAGAAATCGGCAATAGCAAACATAACGCCATGGTCTGTAATGGCGATAGCTTCTTGCCCTAATTCTAAAGCGTAGTCCACCAAATCTGTTACACGGCAGGCACCATCTAACAAGCTGTATTCTGAGTGGACATGTAAATGCACAAAACTCATTTTCTTTTCCCTTCTTTAATTTGTTCGGCTATTTCGGTAAGTTTTTTTAATCTGTGGTTAATGCCTGATTTACTGATTTTTTCAGACATCATAGCACTTAATTCTTTTAATGAAATATGCGGATGTTTTAGTCTTAAATTTGCAAGTTCCTGTAAATTTTCGTCTAAAGCGGAGATGCCAATACTGTTTTTTATAACCCTTATTGCTTCAGCCTGAGCATTTCCTGCATCTAATGTTTTAGCAAAGTTTGCATACTCAAAATTTGTTTTTCTGTTAACGGTATTTTTAACATCTTTTGTAACTCTGATTTCTTCTAATCTCAAAACCGCTTTCATAGCGCCTGTGTATCCTAAAAAGTCAGATATGTAGTCTGCACCCTTTAAGTATAGTACAGAATTTGAACGGCGGGTTATAACTTTTCCGAACACTTCGAGTTCTTCTAATAATTTAAGCAAGTCGCGGTTTAACATAAAATGATTTGTAGAAAGCTCTAAATGGTAGCGCTTTTCGGGTTCTGCACAGGACCCTGCAGTTAAAAATGCGCCTCTTAGGAATGCTCTTCTGCAACATTGACTTTCAATCATTTTATCGGGGATACGGAAAGATACAAAATTTTTCATATCCCTTGCGTTTTTAACAAGGCCAAAAGTGTTTAAAACTATTTTCAAGGATGAAGCATTTGCAATCTGTACTTCATAAAGACCCGGAGTTGCTTTTTTTATGATAACTGCAGGCTTTTTGAAAATTGATATGCAAAGTTTTGAAATGTGGTTTGCAAAGCTTAAGTTTTCAGTACGCAAAATAAGACAGTTATCTCTTATGTGAGCACCAAAACAAATTATTGCACAAAGCTCAGCTTTTTTGCAACACATTTTACTTATATTAAGTTCAAATAATTCTTGTTTGATTTGTGCGGTAAAAGACATAATCTCACCCCGTTAATATAATTTAAACGCCTTATATTTAAATATAAACATAAGGCGAATTGATTTATTTACTGTCTTTGTCAATATCTCTGTGATGAGTAAGCACACGATGGTTGCTATCTTTAAGATGCTTGCTTATAACCTCGGTAATAGTGACAGACCTGTGTTTTCCGCCTGTACAGCCGATAGCTATTACTAACTGGTTTTTGCCCTCTTGTTTGTAAAAGGGTATTAAATATTCTAATAAATCGGTAATTTTTTTGAGGAATTCCTGTGTTTGCTCGTGACACAATACAAAATCCTGAACATCTTTGTTTAAACCTGTTTGCGGTTTAAGTTCTGCAATATAAAATGGATTTGGTAAAAATCTTACATCAAGCACAAGGTCAGCGTCGTTTGGAATTCCATATTTATAGCCAAAGGACATAACATCTAAAATAAGACCGTCATAGCTTCCGCCCGAAACATAGATATTGGAAAGCTCACTTCTTAAATCTCTTGTTAAAAGTTTGGTTGTATCTATAATGTGGTCAGCACGCTGGCGCACCTTTGCCATAAGTTCGCGTTCTTTATTGATACCATCAATGATTTTTCCGTCAAGGGATAATGGATGCTGACGGCGTGTTTCTTTGTAACGCTTGATAAGTACATCATCATGAGCATCTAAAAACAAGATTTCACATTCATGTTCGCCGTTTTTCATTTGGTCTAAAGTGTTTAAGAGGTCAGAAAAAAGCGAACGGCTTCTTATATCTGTTACTAATGCTACTTTATCAATTACACCGCCTGCATTGGTGGAAATTTCTACAAATTTTGGTATTAGGATTGGAGGCATATTGTCAATACAATAGAATCCAAAATCTTCAAGACATTTCATTGCACTTGATTTTCCTGCACCAGACATACCTGTTACAATAACAATTTTTATAGAAATCACACCCTTTCTTTTAATATTTACCAATTATATTTGGTAAGTGCCCCTTCAGTTTTAAGCTCGGGATAATCCCATTGTCTTAAGGTTTCATAAACTGCGATTGCGACCGTGTTTGAAAGATTTAAACTGCGTGCATCGTTTTGCATTGGCACACGAACGCAGTATTCTTTGTTTTCATAGAGTAACTTCTCTGGAAGACCAGCATCTTCTCTGCCGAAGACTAAATAGCAGTTGTCAGGATAAACCGCATCTGTATGACGGTTTAATCCCTTTGTTGTAAAGTAAAAATAAGTACCGCCTGAAGTTTTTTCAAAAAATTCTTCTGTATTTTTGTAATGATGAATTTCCATAAGATGCCAGTAATCAAGACCAGCGCGTTTTAACTTCTTGTCCTCGATTTTAAATCCTAAAGGACCTACAAGATGCAAAACTGCATTAGTTGCCGCACAAGTACGCACAATGTTGCCTGTGTTCTGGGGAATCTGAGGCTCAATCAGAACAATGTTAAGTCTTGCCATCTATTATTCCTCCCAGTTATGGGAAATGTTCTGAACATCGTCATTATCTTCAAGCATATCAATAAGCTTGTTCATATTCTTGATTGCAGTTTCATCTGTAAGTTCGACTGTAGTCTGGGGAACAAATTCCACTTCAGCCTGTGAGAATTTATAGCCTTTTTGCTCTAAAGCGTCGCAGATTACACCAAAGTCTGATGGCTCTGTCTGTACTTCAAAGAAGCCTTCTCCGCCTGAAAAATCAGATGCACCAGCATCTAAAGCGTCCATCATAACAGTATCTTCGTCTAAATCTTGGTCTTCGTTGTCAATAATTATGATGCCTTTTTTATCAAACATATAACTAACGCAACCAACAGTACCGAGATTACCGCCACATTTGTCAAAAGCATGACGAACATCGGATGCGGTACGATTTCTGTTTTCGGTTAAGGTTTCAACAATTACAGCAACACCTGATGGACCATATCCTTCATAAGTAATGCTTTCGTAGTCAGCACCGCCGCCTTCGCCTGCTGCTTTTTTAATACTTCTTGTAATGTTTTCGTTAGGTACATTTTGTGCTTTTGCTTTTGCGATTACATCACGCAAACGCGCATTAGAGTCGGGGTCTGGACCGCCCTCTTTAACAGCAACAGCAATTTCTCTTCCAAACTTTGTAAAAATCTTGGCGCGCTGACTGTCGCTCTTTTCCTTTTTATTTTTAATATTGTTCCACTTGGAATGTCCTGACATGGCACATATCCGTCCTTTCAAAATATAGTATACTCATAATTTACATACTATATTTTATCATAATAATAGAAAGCGTGCAACACCTTTTTGATAAAATAACAAAAAAATTTCAAAATATACTTGATTTTTAAAAAAAGTTGTGGTACAATAATTAGGCTGTAAAAAATAAATAAGATATGCGCCCGTAGCTCAGCTGGATAGAGTGTTTGGCTACGAACCAAAAGGTCAGGGGTTCGAATCCCTTCGGGCGTGCCAAAAAGATAAGACACCTAATAGGGTGTCTTATTTTTTTGGCACACTAAAAAGGGATGAGAAACGCGGAGCGTTTCGTCGGAGCGGGCGTAGCACGAAGTGATACGAACCGTGGAGTCTCGAATGAGCAATTTTTTCGGCAACAGCAAGGCTGTTCGAAAAAATGTGAAATGCAGAGTATCCCATAAGCAAAAGTTAAATCAAGGCACAAATTACACTAATATACTTGCACAACCCCCTTTATTATGGTATAATTTTATCAAAAAAAACACATCAAAGGAGATACTAATTTATGAAAAAAATAATTATACTTAGTTTATTCCTTTTATTTATTTTTAATATAAGTGTATTTGCTGACGGAACTTCTGAGCTTGGTAAAATAAAAGAACTTTTGGAAAATAAAACAATCGAAAATTATGAAACAATAATAGCTCCGCTTAAAGGTGCTCCAGAAGATTTCAATATAAAACCGGACGATGATTTGAGCACAATAAGATTTGGAGAAGGCTTTAAGTGCTATGAAATAGACGATGATAAATTTTTAAAAGCAGTAAAAAACGGAGTTGATAAAGTAACAGAATGTCTTAAGCCAAGCGGTACTTATTATTTTCCGATAATTGTATCAGAAAGACCTGTAGATGTTGTTGAAATCGTAAAAAAGGGCGATGGGTACAGAGTTTTGTGTGTACATGCAGGTTCACTTGCAGATAATTTTGTTAAGGTAGCAGAGGCTTTAGAATTTAAAAATGTCAAATATGTAAAAGTAAGAAATGATATAGACGGATTTCTTGTTACCGAAAATGGGGTGGAGCGTTACATAGAATTAGATGTTGCTGATATAGAAGCAGAAATTGCAAACAAGGATGAAAAACAAAATGTTGTGCAGTTGTTTAACGAAAAGCTTGAAGTAACTCAAAATGATGGGCAGATGCTTATCGGTGGCGGAGGTGGAATAACTGAACAAAAGAATAATAAAATGCCGATAATTGCCGTAGTCTTTGTCTTGGTAGCAGTTGCCGTAATTTTAGTAATTATATTCCTGAAGAAAAACATTTCCGGTATTAAGTTGTTAAAAAATATAAACATCTTACGATTCTAATTTAAAAAGCTTGCTACACGGCAAGCTTTTTGTTATAAACTTTTTTTAATGTGTTCTAAAAGTAAGGAAGGAATATTTGTTCCTGTCACTTTTTGAATGTGATTAACCATGGCGGATGAATTTACTTCTAACAGTTTCGGGCCGTCAGGGGTGTCTAAAATATCAATTCCGCCAAAGTCTAAATCTAAAATTTCAGATGAATTTTCTGCTATTTCTATCATGGCTGAAGTTGGCTTGAAATCAGTTGCAACACCACCTAATTCGCAGTTCGCACGGAAGTCTTTTTTGTTTTCTCTCTTCATTGATGCCACAACTTTTTTGCCTACAGTATATAGCCTGTAATCTGTGCCTGATGTTTCTATATATTCCTGAATAATAAATGGTCTGCCGTTTAGTGAAGATATGATTTTTTGTGCCATTTCTTCATTTTTTGCTAAGTATACCTGACTTCCAAGTGACCCGTAACATTCTTTAATCACAACAGGATATGAATAGGGAACATAAAAATCGGGAGAATTAAAAGAAAGAGGCGGAATATATGTGTGCGGCATAGGGATTTTATCTTTCAAGGCAACAAAGGTATATGCTTTGCTGTCGCAAATTTCAATAGCAGTTGAACTGTTAAAAAGCCTGATGCCTTTTAATTCAAGCATCTTAGCTAAAGAGATGTCTTTGTCTAAGAAGATACAAAAATCATAGCCTGACATTTTGTCGAGGTTTAAAAGTACTTCCTTGTTCGAAAATTTATCAAGCCCTAATCCTAAAGAAAATGCCAGTACATTTTCTGTGTAAGATGGTATATTCAAGCTAAAATTATAAACTACAAATCCACGCATATTTTATTCCCCTTTGATAGATAGTTTAGCAAAAAAAATAACCTTTGTCAATGTTAAAAAGGGTTGACATAAAGCACGAAAAGTGGTAAACTATGGAGTAGGGTGTTGTAAATTAAATTTAATTGAAAGGATATTAAAAATGTACCAGTTAGAAAACATAAAAAAGCAAGATTTAGCTGTAGCTGAAGCCATTGAAGCAGAGGCAAACAGACAAAGAAATAATATCGAATTGATTGCATCAGAAAACTTCGTAAGCGAAGCTGTAATGGAAGCAATGGGCTCTCCACTTACAAATAAATACGCAGAAGGTTATCCTGGCAAGCGTTATTACGGCGGTTGTGAAAAAGTTGATATTGTTGAAGATTTGGCACGCGAAAGAGCAAAACAGATTTTCGGCGCAGACCATGCAAATGTTCAGCCACATTCAGGTGCTCAGGCAAACATGGCAGTTTATTTTGCAGTCTTAAAACCTGGTGACACAATCCTTGGCATGAATTTGGCACATGGCGGTCACTTGACTCATGGTAGCCCTGTAAATATGTCTGGTTCATATTTTAATATTGTTCCTTACGGTGTAACAGAAGACACAAACACAATCGACTATGATGAAGTTGAACGCCTTGCTGTAGAACACAAACCAAAACTCATTGTTGCAGGTGCGAGCGCATACCCAAGAGTAATCGACTTTAAGCGTTTCTCTGAAATTGCAAAAAAAGTTGGTGCTTATCTTATGGTTGACATGGCACACATTGCAGGTTTAGTTGCAGCGGGACTTCATCCAAGTCCAGTTCCTTATGCAGACTTTGTAACTACAACAACACATAAAACCTTACGCGGACCTCGTGGCGGTATGATTTTATGTAAAGAAGAGTTTGCAAAACAGATTGATAAAGCTGTATTCCCTGGAAATCAGGGCGGTCCTTTGATGCATATTATTGCTGCAAAAGCAGTCTGCTTTGGAGAAGCATTAACAGAAGAATTTAAGGCATATCAGCAACAGATTATAAAAAATGCCGCTCAGCTTGCTAAAACATTAGAAGAAAACGGAATTAAAATGGTATCAGGCGGTACAGATAACCACTTAATCTTACTTGATTTAACTGAAAACGGCATTACAGGTAAAGAATTGGAAGCAAGACTTGACAGTGTTCATATTACTGTTAACAAAAACGCTATCCCATTTGATAAACAGAGTCCGTTCATTACAAGCGGTATCAGAATTGGTGCACCTGCAGTAACAGCTCGTGGTTTTG
>JAFWXG010000181.1 GCA_017523005.1 Clostridia bacterium | reverse complement strand
GTATCTAATGCAACAGCTTTTCCGTCGACAGTCATTTCAGCTTTTCCGAGCACCATTTTTATTTCTTTGCCGTTTGCGTTTACTGTAACGGTTTGTGTGGCATCATCCCAGCCAACCTTTGCGCCAAAGCTTTCTGAAATAAAGCGAACAGGAACTAATGTTCTGTCATTTTCGGTGAACGGAACAACTGTTTCGTTGTCTTTGTCAATCTTAGCTTCTTTACTCATAACATAAGCCTTAGGACTTCCCAAAAACAGCATAACAGACTTTCCTAATTTATTTGTAGGAACATTTATTTCGATTTTCTGACCTGCGGCATATTTATTTGCAACGCTTATTATTTCTTTATCTGACGGACCTACAAAATCTTTGTCGGTAGTTAAGGCGATTGCCTGACATCTTCCAAAGAAGTTTGAAGTATCAACTAAAGAAACTTTTACTTCTCCTGCCTCTAACTCTTTTTGACCTAAAAGTTGCCATTTCCAACCCTCTTGTTTGTGAGTGCCGGCCTTTTCGGGCATAAGCTCGTCATCCAATGCTACTGTAAAGTGACGGGTTGCAGGCTGATTTTCAGCATAGTCAAGAGCAAGGGCGTGAACATAATATGTACCGCTTTTATTTATAGCGATTTTAGTGTTTGCAGGGGATAAATCAGAACCTTCAGGAAGTTCAACGCCCTGCATAACAGAGAGAATTGAGTTGTTGGAGGAACCAACAATTTTCCATCTTCCCAAATCATCTTTAAAATCTTCTGCCTTTATAATGATAAGCTCTTCGCCGTCTTTTAATTTAAATGAAGAGAGCACAGCTTCCTCCTTTTTAACAGGTGTTGATGTGCCTGTTGCACCTTTTGGTTTTGACAAGGTTAAATTCCACACTGTTTCTTTATCTGCAGCGTTGCTTGTGCACATTGTATATCCGTCAGGGATTTTAAAATCCAATGCGGTTGCGTTTGTGCGGACATCGCTTTTTAAAACTTCTACATTTTTAAAAGGAACGGATTTTGAATAGTTGTCTACACCTGAGTAGGTTACAGTTCCGTTTAATACCCAACCCAAAAACTGATTTTCTTCTGTTACGGGGATTGGGAAATCAGTTGTGTCAACAACAATTCTTTTGTTGCCAGCAGAACCTGTTGCAACCACCTTGATTTTAATGGGCTGAACATACTCTGCCATACAAGGCATACAAATGGACAAAACCATAATTGCTGTAAGCACCATACATAATAACTTTTTCATATATATTCCTCCTTTTTATTTAAAAGGACTGTTATTTAAGCAGTCCTTTTATTTTTAAGAAAACAGCAACACCGATTGTTACAAGCAAAGACAACCCGACAGGGAACCAGAATGACGGAATTGGGAGTCCCGAAACATTCATACCGTAAAAGCTTGCAATCATTGTGGGTATTGTTAAGATAATTGACATGGAAGTTAGAACCTTCATGACATTGTTTAAGTTGTTGGAAATAATTGATGCAAATGCGTCCATAGTTCCCGACAGAATACTCGAATAAATTTCTGACATCTCTATTGCCTGACGCACTTCGATTAACACATCTTCCATTAACTCCTGGTCTTCTTCGTACATTTTAATAAATTTACCGCGCATCAGCTTTTGCAGAGTAACCTGATTACCTTTTAAAGAAGTGGAAAAATAGACCAGTGACTTTTCCAAATCCAAAAGCTGAATAAGTTCTGAATTCTTCATGGAAACATGAAGTTTTTTCTCAACATGAGAAGAAATTTTATCAATCTGCTTTAAGTACTGCAAATATCTGTTTGCGATAGTGTATAAAAGATTAAAAGCAAACTGAGTTTTAAATTCTGTTTTGAACTGTTTTGCACATCCGTTTGCAAATTCGCGGATGATAGTGTTTTCTTTCAAGCAAACGGTAACAACATTGTTTGGCGCGAAAATAATACCGAACGGCATGGTAGAATAAATAACGGCCTCGCCTTCGCGTTCTACTCTCGGAATGTCGACAATAACAAGTACGGTTCCGTCTTCTGCGTCAATACGGGACGATTCTTCTTCGTCAAGTGCGGCGCGCAAGAAATCCTCTTCGATACCCAAACCGTTAGCAAGTTCATCAAGCTCTGCTTCTGTTGGGTCTGTTACATTTATCCAGCAACCGTCTTGTCTTTCAGAGAGCTGAACTATCTTTTTTTCTTCTGTTTTGTAGAAAGAAATCATAAAAAAACCTCCTTTTCGTAATTGAAAGAAAGAGGCAAATTTAAATATAAAAATGCCCTGCTTTCCGCAGGGCAAACTAAAGAGCGTAAGAATTACCCTGCCTAATCAATTTTATTAAATTTTAACAAATTAGGATACGGGTCACTCATGCCCTCAACTCCTTTACAAAATATTTCAACATTATTATACACTCATTATTTTAAAAAATCAAGCAATTTCTTGACAATTTCATGCAATTTATTTATAATTAAGGCATGAAGATAAAGATGATTGTATTGGGAAAACTCAAAGAGAAGTATTTAAAGGACGGAATTGCTGAATATGGAAAGCGTCTGTCCCGTTTTTGCGACTTCAAAATTATTGAGCTTGCCGACGAAAAAATTCCTGACAATCCCTCCCCCGCACAGGAAAAAGAGGTGCTTAAAAAAGAGGGAGAAAAGGTATTAAAACAGCTACAGCCAAATGACTATGTTATCCCGCTTTGTGTAGAGGGAACTTGTCTTTCATCAGAACAGCTTGCAAAAACCATAGAAAACGCAGGAAATAACGGGTTTAGTTCAATAGCATTTATAATCGGCGGGTCTTTGGGCTTGAGCGAAGAAGTAAAAAAAGCAGGGCATTTAAAATTAAGCTTTTCAAAAATGACTTTCCCGCATCAGCTTATCAGGCTTTGCTTGACAGAGCAGATTTACCGTGCTTTTAAGATAAACAATAACGAAACATACCACAAATAACGGAGATAAAATGTTAACAAAAAATGAGATTTATGAAGTAAAAATTGAAAATTACGGATGTAACGGCGAGGGAATTGGTCGGATTGACGGATTTCCCGTTTTTATTGAGGGCGCGTTGCGTGGCGAACAGGTAAAATTTCTGGCGGTTAAGGTGTTAAAATCCTTTGCATACGGAAAACTTTTAGAGGTTTTAACCCCGTCGCCAAAGCGTGTAGCTGTTTCATGCCCTGTATTTAAAAGATGCGGTGGCTGTCAGCTCTTGCACATGGACTATCATGAACAACTCGCTTTAAAAAAAGAAATTGTCGAGGATTGTATGCGGAAATTTTCTGGTCTTTCTGACTTTTCTGTGGCAGAAGTTTCGGGAGTAAAGGAAGAGGCGTTTCATTACAGGAACAAGGCTCAATACCCTGTAAAAGACGGAAAATGCGGATTTTATGCCGAGAGAAGCCACGATTTAATTCCTGTCAGAAGCTGTTTAATGCAAAATGAAAAAGACGAAGAACTTATTAAAATAATGGAAGAATATCCATATCAGAACGAAATTAAGCATCTTTATACAAGGTACGGCGAAAATGAGCAGATGGCTGTTGTAGTAACAAAAGTAAAAAAGCTTAAAGACGAAAAATTCTTGATTGAAAAATTTAAGCAAGCTGGCGTTGATACTTTAGTCCAGAACATAAATTTAAAAGATACCAATGTTATTTTAGGTCAGGAAAACCGCATATTATACGGAAAAGGAACGATAGAGGGCAAAATCGGAAACTTGAAATTTGAAGTTTCCCCGCACTCATTTTTCCAGATAAATTCAAAGCAGACTGCAAGACTTTATCAAAAGGGAAAGGACTTGCTTGAGCTTAAAGGAACAGAGCATTTAATGGATTTATACTGCGGAATAGGCTCTATCGGCTTGTTTATGGCAGACAAAGTGAAGAAAGTGCTTGGCGTTGAGTGCGTACCGCAGGCGATTGAAAACGCAAAAGAAAACGCAAAAAAGAACGGAATTAAAAATGCAGAATTTGTTGTAGGACTTTCGGAAGATGTATTTAAAGAGAAAATGGAACAGGGCACACTCCCTGATGTTGTAGTGGTAGACCCGCCAAGAAAAGGCTGTGACCAAAAACTTCTTGATACTTTATTAAAATATAGTCCTGAGAAAATTTTGTATATATCCTGCAACCCGTCAACCCTTGCCCGTGACCTGTCGGTGTTGTCAAAATCCTATAATGTCGGCACAATTTACCCGTATGACTTATTCCCCAACACAAAGCACATTGAGTGCATCGTGCGACTATGTCGCAACGATGACTCATCGATATAAATCTCTTACGAGATTTTCGATATGTTCTGTTAGAACTCGATATGCCTGACGGCTCGATATGTCGCCTTACGGCAACGAGATTTATATCATATCGAACACGCAAAGTGTGTATATCGACAAAGGAGACTGAATTATGGAAGAAAAAGAAGAAAACTAATTGCATCCGTCACTACTGCGAAGAACAAACAAAAAAATATAGGAGATGATAAGTATGTATATGCCTATATGGATATTATATTGGTTTCCATTCTTTTTGCCTATAAACTATGGAATCAAATTTTCTGCTATTAATATTGTTTTATGGATTTGCAAAAAAGTGATGAATATTAATGATATATATAGTATATCTACTGCAATAAAAAGTTTCTGTTTCACTATCGTGGCAGAACTAGTAGGGATAACAATGTTCTATATCATTGAAACGAATACTGAAACTGATTTTTACTATGGAAATTATTCGGCATTTTGTTTATTAGCATTTTTTTGTGTAGCTATATTAAATTTTATACTAAATAATATATTTGTTTTTAGAAAAATAAATGTTTCAACAAAACAAAAATTCATGGTTACAACATTAATAGTTATGTTAACGGCACCATATCTGTTTTTGTTGCCAAGTGGATTTGTATATTGATACTGCCGCAGACTACATACAACACATATTGAGTGCGTAGTGATACTTTCTTGCAAATAGAAAAAAGCAGACCAGATGGTCTGCTTTTGTTTTATTGATTTGATTTATAAATGTCTGCGACCTCGCTTATTATTATATAAGCCTTAGGGTCTGTTTCGTGGACAATATTTTTCATTTTTGTCACCTGAAATCTGTTTACAACAAAATATACCATTGTTTTCTGAGAGCCTGAATATCCGCCTTGAGCGTCAACTCTCGTGCTTCCTATTTCAAATGTTTTGGTTAAAACACTGCAGATTTCATCTGCCTTGTCTGTTACAATCATAGCACATTTTTCGCGATCCAAACCCTCTACGATGAAGTCGATGGTTTTAAGCCCTGCCATGTATGTTACGATTGAATAAAGAGGGAGTATCCAGCTGTCTACCGCAATACCGCAAGTTATATAAAGCAAAACATTATATGTCATGACAAAACTTCCAACGCTTATGCCGAGTTTTTTAGCAAAAATTACAGCCATAACCTCGATACCGTCCATAGCACCGCCGTTCCTGATTGCAAGACCGCTTCCTGTTCCGGAAATCAACCCGCCAAACAAAGCACAAAGGAGTAAATCTGTTCCTGCAAGCGGAGATGCGAAGGACACATCAACAGGCAGAACATCGGTAATAAGCCAAGCGGATAATGAGTAAATAAAAACTGTAAATATTGCGGATATGGTAAAGGTCATTCCCTGCTTCTTAAGACCATAAAGGAAAAGCGGAATGTTTAATATCAAGAGGAAGAAAGACAATGTAAATTGTTCGGGAGTGATTTGTGAAAGCAACATTGATGTTCCTGAAATTCCGCTGTCGTAGAGTTTAACAGGATACAAAAACAAGGTTACACCAATCGCATTTACAATTCCTGCAACAATCAGCATAAACAGATTTCTTCTCTTAATCCGTCTTACTGCAGTTAAAAAACCTTGCATATATCCCACCTCACAACTCTCTGTAATTATATTTTTTTTAGTTTAGTATATCTTATTCTTAAAAATTTTACATCAAAATTTTATTTTTCTTAAAAATTCTGACAAGGACTATTCCTATGATAAGACCTGCGACGCCCTGAACTGCATTTGCAGGGACATTTACCAAAGACGGAACGAACCCGTACATAAATCCCTCGAAAAGGAGATATCCCGCAATCATAATTATTTCGGCAACAACACCGCTTACAATTCTTGCGACTCTTTTATCGGTTTTGCTTTTTAAGGATTTAAATATAATGCAAGCCAGAACTGCCATCAAGCCTTTAATCAAAAATGTTGCAGGGGCGTAGACGGTATACCCCGAAAAGATATCTGCAAGTGCCGAGCCGATACCTGCCGAGAAAAATCCGTAAACAGGGGATAACAGCCAACCCGAAAGCAAAACTGATGCGTCGCCTAAATTTATGTATCCCTTTAAAGGGGACGGAATTTTTATTATCATTGTAGCAACACAAGTGAGTGCAGCGAGCATTGATGCTGTAACGATTTTTTGGGTTTTTGTTTTCATAATAATATAGTCCTTTCTTAATCAGTTAGCATTTGTAAAAAGCTTTATAACCCTTGTATGCCTGATAAATGTCAAATTTAGATGCAATTTCAAATGGGGAGTGCATTGAAAGGAGAGGTACACCGCAGTCGATAACCTGAATGTTTAACACCGCAAGGAATTGAGCAACAGTTCCGCCGCCACCCTCGTCGACTTTACCAAGCTCGCCTGTCTGCCAAACTACTCCAGCATCGTCCATAACAGATGTTATTTTCTGCACAAATTCGCATGAGCAGTCGCTTGTTCCCGATTTTCCTCTTGCGCCTGTGTATTTCATAAGGCAAACACCCTTATTTAAATAAGAAGAATTATTTCTTTCCATTACATTATCAAAGCATGGGTCTAAAGCTGCCGTAACATCGGAAGATAGGCAGAATGTGTTAGTTAAAGTGTTTCTTAAGGACAAATCTGTGTAGTTGTCTTCTGTTTTTGCACAAAGCTCTGCAAGCATATTCTCAAAAAATCTTGAACACATACCTGTTGCGTCCATGCTACCTGTTTCTTCTTTGTCAACTAAATAGCAAATGGTTGTGTATTCAGCACAATCGGTATCAAACAAAGCTTTTAATGCTGTGTAGGCGCAAACTCTGTCGTCCTGACCGTATCCGCCGACCAAGGACAAATCAAGACCAACATCTTTTGCACGGAAAGCGGGAACAATCTCGATTTCTGCAGACACAAAATCCTTTTCAGTAATGCCGTACGCATCATTTAAAAGTTTTAAGATGTTTAATTTCACGCCGTCTGAAATTTTATCGTCATCAAAAGGAATTGTTCCTAAAATCACATTTAATTTTTCGCCCTCGATAAGCTTGGTAGCTTCGCCTTTCATTTGCGACTGTGCAAGATGCGGAAGAAGGTCTGTTATGCAAAATACGGGGTCTGATTCCTTTTCCCCAATGCTTAAATAAACCTTTTCACCGTTTTCTTTAATTATTGTGCCATGAATTGAAAGAGGAATTGTCGGCCACTGATATTTCTTAATTCCACCGTAATAATGGGTTTTGAAATATGCAATTTCGGTGTTTTCATAAAGAGGATTTTGTTTTAAGTCAAGGCGCGGGGAGTCAACATGAGCTGCAACAACACGAGTCCCCTCCTGCATTGGCTTTTCGCCGATAACCGCCAAAAGAATACTCTTGTCGCGGTTTACAGTATACACCTTGTCGCCTTTGTTTAACTTGTCTTTGCTTTCGAGCAGAACAAAACCGTTTTTTTCTGCTTGGTTTATTGCATAACGGATACACTCTCTTTCGGTTTTTCCTTCATTTAAAAAGTCTTTGTAGCCCTCGCAGAAATCAAAGATTGCCTTTTTTTCAGAATCTAAAATATCATAATAGCCATTCTTCTTGGTGTACAGTAATTTTTTCTGTAATTCTTCGCCTGTCATATTTATCATCCTTTCCTTATTTCTCTATTTCAAATATACCTTTTGGTGTTGCTATTTTTGCCTGAAATTCGTCAAAGTCATTCATAGGTTTAATTATAGGTGCTTTTCCGGAAATGTCAAGACCTAAAATGCTTTTTACCACAAACAAAATCGGTGCTGAAGCAGGCCCAAAACACGCACTCTGATTTTCGTTTTCAAGCTCCCACGCCTCATAAACTGTTGTTGCACCCTTTTCAAGCATACCCTTAAATCTTTCTAAAGTTTCATAAAGAGCGATATCATCGCGTTCGATTTTGTGAAGTGCGTTATAAAATAGTGTCATTTCTGCAGGATTTGAAATTTCGACATTTTCTTTGTTTTGGAAAACATTTTTAATAATTTCTAATGTACGGTTGTCTGTTTTTTTGTGAAGAACAATAAGCGCAAGAGCGTTTACGGGCTCGCTTATATTATTGGATAAATCTCCATTTTCCATACAATCGGAATATGCGCCTTTTTCTACATTCCAGAGAGTTTTGTAAATTGCCTTTTTAATTTTTCTTGCCTTGAATGTGAAAAATCTTTCAGTTTCAATATCGTCTGACGCCTTTGCAAGAGCGGAAATTGAACTTAAAGCCAAAGCATACATAAGATTTAACTTTGCTGATATTTCTTTTTCCCCAAGCAGGCCGTTTTGGTTTTCAAAGCCTGAAAGGTATCGCATAGCAGAAATTGCTGAGCTTAAAAGCTCTTTTATAAGGTCGGTTTTGCCTGTAAATTTAAGGTAGTCTGCGAGCGAGCACACAAACTTAATACAGAAAATTTTATCGGTGTCTTTGTAAAATGAATTTTCTCCGGCAAACTTACGCAGTGAATTTTCCTGCAAAGATGTATCCTGAGAAAAATAATAGCTTATTTCATTTGGAAGACTATCCTGCACACAATTTTTAAGAGTATTTATACTCATATCCCAAATTCTTTGCAAATCGGCATTTTTGGTGGTAAATTCTGAAACATTTTCTAAATTTAAAGCCCTTTGAAAAATGCCCACCTGATTTAATTTTGAAATGCGAACATGATTTCTCACAATGAGCAACGCATAGCGGAAAGTTTCGCAGTCAAAATGTGTGGTAAGAAGATTTTTCCCGTCTTTAAGGATAAATCTTGAGATGGGGCGGTTTAGTGTGTCATCAAATTTTGGTTTTCCGTCAAAAAGCTCATCTGCATAGACAACATCTACCACATCTCCCGCATAACCTTCAATATCAATAGATATTCTGCCCGTTCTTACCTTTTCAAAATCCACTAAGATATAGCTGAACTCGTCTTTGTCGAGGGGCGGAAATTCCCCTTCGCTTCCTAATACATATATGTGATTTAAAGTGATTTCATCTGTTTCTGCTTTAATCTGTTGGTGCAGAGTATCAAAGCCTTTTTTGGTTTTGCCCTTTCCTGCCGCAACAACTGCGCGGGCAGGAATATATTTTTCTTTATAATATGGTATTATTCTTTCGGTAACAGAGATTGGCAAATCGCTTTCCTTTGCGTTTTTCCAATTAGTATCATCAAAATCTTTATTATAAAATTCTAAAGTTTTTTCCATGTCCCACACTTCTACAGGACCTTTAGTTTTGCCCTTTAGCGGTGCGTTTTTGGAAAGTGCCTCGGAAAGGAAAACTTTAAATGTTTCGTCGGTGGAAATTACTTTTTTGTTACCGCCGTTAAATTCCAAAACAATTTCGCCGAAAAGGAAAGGAATGGTGCAGTT
>JAFWXG010000180.1 GCA_017523005.1 Clostridia bacterium | reverse complement strand
TTTGATTATGTTTTAGCTGATGTTCCGTGTTCTGGTCTTGGTGTTATATCAAGTAAGCCAGATATAAAGTGGCGAAAGCAGGATTTTGACGACTTATGTAAACTGCAGTTTGAAATTCTTGTTAATGCTATGCAATATGTAAAAATAGACGGCACAGTTTTGTACAGCACCTGTACTGTACATAAAGCTGAAAACCAGGACATTGTAAATAAAGCATTAGAAAAGTTTAATAATTTCATAGTCGAAGAACAAAAACAATTATTTCCATGTTCTTCTAATGATGGGTTTTTTATATGCAAATTAAAAAGGTGTAAATAATGGGAAAAGTTAGATTAAAGGACTTAACATTCGACCAGTTAACTGAATATCTATGTTCTTTAGGCTTGTCTAAGTTTCGTGGCAGACAGGTCTTTGAATGGTTATATAAAGGAGTAACTTCATTTGATGAAATGACAAATTTGTCAAAAGATTTAAGAACTCAGCTCGATACTTTGTGTGAAATTACTTCTTTGGAAATTGTTAAAAAACAAGTATCTTCCGATGGAACAATAAAGTATTTATTCAGGTTAGAAGATGGAGAAACAGTTGAATCTGTACTTATGGACTATAAACACGGACATCCTATTTGTATTTCAACACAGGTTGGTTGTAATATGGGATGTAAGTTCTGTGCATCTACAATAGGCGGAAAGGTAAGAGATTTATCGCCCGGCGAAATTATTGACCAGATTTTGTTTGCACAAAAGGATAGCGGGGTAACTGTGTCGAATATTGTACTTATGGGGATAGGTGAACCCTTAGATAATTATGATTCGGTAATGACATTTATAAGAAATGCCAATCATTATGCTGGACTTAACATCGGTGCAAGACATATTTCTGTGTCAACCTGCGGTTTAACGCATGGAATTGATAGATTAGCAGAAGAAGACATTCCTGTAACATTATCCGTTTCACTCCATGCGCCAAATGATGAGTTAAGAAACACACTTATGCCTGTTAATAAAAAATATCCTATCAAAGAATTGATGAAAAGTATTCATAGCTACATAAAGAAAACAAACAGAAGAGTAACATTTGAATATTCTATGATTGATGGAGTAAACGATGGGATTGAACAGGCCAAAGAACTTTTGAAATTAACAAAAGGAATGCTTGCTCACATCAATTTAATTCCTGTAAATAAGGTAAAGGGTAAAGAGTATTCGAAAAGTAATCCTGACAGAATAGAAAAATTCCGTACTGTTTTAGAACAAGGCGGAGTTACTACAACAGTCAGACGCTCACTTGGAAGTGATATTGAAGCGTCGTGCGGACAATTAAGAAGAGAAAACAGTCCGCTTAAAAATTTGTCAGAATAGGGGGATGAGATAAAGGATGGATTTCGCGTATAAGACAGATATTGGTCAGAAACGCACTAAAAATGAAGACAGTTGTTTTGCAAATGAACATTTTGCTGTTGTGGCTGACGGAATGGGTGGTCATAACAAAGGCGAAGTTGCAAGCCGTATGGTAGTTGATGTCTTAAAGCAAAAATTAACCAAGGCAAAGAAAATTACCAAAGAAATACTCAACAAGGCTATTGTCGAAGCAAACAGAAATGTATATTCTAAAGCAGAAACAGATGAGAAATACAAAGGTATGGGAACAACTGTTGTATGTTGTGCGTGGGATGAAAAACAAGTCCTGCTTGGTCATATAGGGGACAGTAGATGTTATGCAGTAATGCAAAACGGTATTTTCCAGTTAACTGATGATCACACATTGGTACAACAACTGATCAATGAAGGAAAACTTACAAGTCAGGAAGCAAATGAATATCCTGACAAGCATGTAATTACAAGAGCCGTCGGAACTGATGCTAATGAAAAGCCTGACATAAAAGTAATTGACAGACAAAATATTCAGTGGCTTATCTTGTGCAGTGACGGTTTGTCAAATTTTGTTCAACCAGATTCGATGTTAGCTTGTACAGAGCAGGCAAAATCGCCATCAGATGCTGCAGAGCAGTTGGTTGATATGGCAAACAAAAGCGGCGGAGAAGACAATATATCGGTTGTTGTTATAAGGTTTTAATGTGAAAGGAAGGTAGTTTGAATGATAGGTGCATTACTTGATAACAGATATGAATTGATAGAGAAAATCGGAAGCGGCGGGATGTCTGAAGTGTATAAAGCGAAATGTACGCTTTTAAACAGAAGTGTCGCAATTAAAATATTAAAAGACGAATTCAAAAATGATGAAGAATTTTTGAAAAGATTTAATGTAGAGTCTCAGGCTGCGGCAGGACTTTCACATAATAATATTGTGTCAGTATACGATGTAGGCGTTCAAGGAGAACTGCATTATATTGTTATGGAATATGTTGAAGGTATAACACTGAAGGCGTTTTTAAAGGAAAATGGTCCGCTTCCATGGGAACAGGCTATTGATTTTGCAACACAGATTGCGTCTGCCATGCAGCACGCCCACAGAAAAGGGATTGTTCACAGAGATATAAAACCTCAAAACATTTTAGTTACAAAGGATAATGTATTAAAAGTAACTGATTTTGGTATTGCAAGAGCGGTATCATCTTTTACCATGAAGGTTGACGACAATTCAATGGGGACAGCACATTATTGTTCTCCTGAACAGGCGCGTGGCGGATATACTGATGAAAAATCAGATATATATTCACTTGGTGTAGTTATGTATGAAATGGTAACAGGAAGATTACCTTTTGAAGGCGATTCTTCTGTTTCTGTAGCTTTAAAACATATTCAGGAAGAACCTGTTTCTCCAAAGGAACTTATACATTCATTACCTTCAGATGTTGAGCATATAATTTTAAAAGCTATGAAAAAAGCATCTGCTGACAGGTTTGCAACAGCAAGTGAGATGCTTATTGAATTGAGTATGATTAAGCAGGATGGAAAGTATACTCCTGTAAAAAATGATGATGCCTCTGAAACAAAAGTTTTTTCTACAAAGGAAGTTAAGGAAAAAATAACAGAATCCGAAGGGGAGAAGAGTGTGAGCTTACAAAAACGCAAAGAAGTTAAGAAGAATACAAAAAAAGAAGACCGTAATGCTGTTATAGCAGCACTTGTATCATCATTTCTTGTTGTAGGAATAATATCTGTTCTTGCAATTTCTTTCATGTTCCCAAGCGTGCTTCCATGGAACAGAGAAAAAACAGAGATCAAAGCTCCCAATCTTGTAGGTTTTACTCTTGAAAAGGCAATAGAAGAATATCCTGACCTTAACATCAAAAAGAGTGGCGAGGAATATTCTGCTGAGCATGAGGAAGGTGTAATTTTATCACAGACACCTGAAGAAAAAACAAAACTTAAATCTCCTTTTACAATTAAAGTTGTAGTCAGCATGGGAAATGAGTCTGTAAAAGTTCCTAAAATTAAGAATTTAGAATATCGTGAAGCTATTATTAAACTTGAAAAAGAAAATATACTTTACACAATAGAATACGAGGAAAGTACCGAAATTCCGGAAAATATTGTAATGGATGTGTTCCCGAAAGAAGGTACAAGTGTTAAAGCTAATTTAGATGTTGTAACACTTACCGTAAGTGCAGGAAACAGCCAGTCATATATCGTTCCTAATGTCCTTGGCAAAGACGAAGAAGAGGCAAAATCCTTAATTACAAGTAAAGGTTTTGTCGTAGATGTTGAACACATTGATTCAGAGCAGGCAAAAGGAGTTGTCGTTCGTCAAAGTATAGCGGGCGGAACACAGCTTGCTGAAAAAACATCTATAACAATCAGTGTCAGCACAGGTAAAAAACCGGTTGAAGAAACTCCCGGTAATACAGTAACGGATAATCCAAATTCATCTGGTACAGATACGCCAAGTGGTAATGATAATAAACCTACAACACCATCAAACAATGATACAGGTTGGTTCTGATATGAACGGAATTATCATTCAAGGCGTAGGCGGACTTTATAAGATTGCATTACAGGATGGTTCAATTACTGATGCGATTGCTCGTGGAAGGTTAAAAAAAGATGGCATAAAACCGATGATTGGTGATAAGGTTGTCTTGGAAAAGGAAGCTAATGCTTTTGCAATAATAAAAATTTCCGAGCGAAAAAACAGCTTAATACGACCTGCTGTTGCTAATGTTGATCAGATTGTTGTAGTTATTGCAGCCGCACAGCCTGACCCAAATTTTAAACAAACCGACAAATTGCTTGCAATGCTTGAAAGTAAAGGTTACTCTGTTTGTATTTGTATAAATAAAACAGACATAAAAGACGGTAAAGATTTTGGAAGTGTATACCAAAAAGCAGGGTATAAAGTGATTTATGTAAGTGGCAAAACTGAAGAGTGTATCCACGAGTTAGAATCTGTTTTAAAAGATAAAATTACAGCTTTTGCGGGTTGTTCGGGTGTAGGAAAATCGAGTCTTATTAACGCTATTGACCCCTCTTTAGGATTAGAAACAGGAGAGGTTGGTAAAATCAAAAGAGGTAAGCACACAACTACACACGCAAGACTTTTGCCCTTGCCTTATGGAGGGTATATTGCTGATACACCAGGTTTTAGTGTTGTAGACATCACGCATATAGATAAAGAAAATTTGTATTTATGCTTTCCTGAAATGATTAAGCCGTCTAAGGAATGTTATTATACAGGGTGTTCACACAGAAATGAACCTAATTGTGGTGTGATTGATGCCTTAAACAAGGGCAATATTTCAAAGGAAAGATATGAAAGTTATTTG
>JAFWXG010000179.1 GCA_017523005.1 Clostridia bacterium | reverse complement strand
CGCATCTCTTGCGGCCTTTTTCTGCGCTGACATAGCTTTGTTAAAGCCGTCAACATCAACATCAAGACCTTGTTCTCCTGCCATTTCAACTGTTAAATCAAGCGGAAATCCATAAGTGTCATGAAGTTTAAATGCCTGCTCGCCTGTAAGTGATTTTCCGCCTTGTTTCTTAACTTCTTCGATATACTGATTTAAAACAATCAAACCATTGTCAATAGTAGCATCAAAGCGTTCTTCTTCTTTTTTGATTATTGTTGTGATATAATCTCTTTTTTCTTCAAGTTCGGGATATGCCGATTTTGATGCTTCAATTACTGTTTCTGCTACTTCAAACAGGAACTTGCGGTTAATATTGAGTAATTTACCATGGCGGGCTGCACGGCGAAGAAGTCTTCTGAGTACATATCCTCTGCCCTCATTAGACGGAATTACACCATCAGACACCATCATTACTGTGCTTCTGATATGGTCAGTAATTACACGCAAAGAAATATCCTTCTTTTCGTCAGTTTTATAGTCTACGCCTGCAATCTTAGAAATGTGTTTCATAACATCCTGAACGGTATCAACCTCAAAAAGATTACCAACCCCCTGCATAACGACTGCAAGTCTTTCAAGTCCCATACCTGTATCGATATTTGGATGTTCTAAACGATTATAGTTTCTGTCTTCGTCTTTATCAAACTGTGTGAAAACGAGGTTCCACATCTCCATAAATCTATCACATTCACAGCCTACTGCACAATCCGGAGAACCACAACCGAATTCAACGCCTCTGTCAAAATAAATCTCAGAACACGGACCGCACGGACCTGTACCATGCTCCCAGAAATTATCTTCCTTGCCAAGTCTTACAATGTGAGATGGGTCTACCCCAACCTTTTTAGTCCAGATTTCAAAAGCTTCATCATCTTCTTCATAAATTGATACAAACAGCTTTTCTTCAGGAATTTCCATTACTTTTGTGAAAAATTCCCATGCCCATGCAGTTGCTTCATTTTTAAAATAGTCGCCAAAAGAGAAGTTGCCAAGCATTTCAAAAAATGTACCATGGCGTGCTGTCTTACCTACATTTTCAATATCGCCTGTACGAATACATTTCTGACAGGTAGTAACTCTTTTTTTTGGCGGAACTTCCGCACCTGTAAACCATGGTTTCATAGGTGCCATACCTGAGTTTATTAAAAGCAGACTGGCATCATTTTTCGGGATAAGCGGAAAGCTCTGCAAACGCAAATGCTCCTTTGTTTCAAAAAATGATAAATACTTTTCTCTTAATTCATTTAATCCTGTGTATTGCATTTTTATTCTCCATTTTATAAAATTTCGTACATAATCAGCAAGTCTTTTTGCTTTTGTAATATTATAACATATTTAAATTTAAAAATCAACTGTTCAGAGTGAAATCAAGTGCATCAAAACCAAAATTTCGTCATCTTGATTTTTAATCTGTCCAAGCCAGCCATCAGAAGTTTTTTTGTGAAAAATACTTATAGTATCTGTAGGCATAACCGCTTTTTTGTATGTAATATTAAGCTCTGACGGAAAAGAAAACACTCCTGAAGTTAAAATCTCTGCTGATTTCGCATTATTTACATGCTGATTCTGGTCTAAATCTCTTTCTTCTACATCAGTCTTTTTTACAAAGTCAAGAGTGTCATTAAATCTTAGCTTTGTAAAAGGCAAGCCGTTATCTTCTTCATTTACAGTATCATAAGCTTCTAAAATCTCATCGGGTATTAAAATCGGTCGCATTTTTTTAATATCAACAGTAAACCAGTCAGCAGTTGCCGAAACCTTTAATTCCCCGTCTTGCCACATCTCATATCTTCTTTCGGAAGTAAATCTTTTAACATTCATAATACCTGTTACAACCTTAACGGGTTGCTCATAACTCAAAGGTTTTAGTGTTTTTACTCTCCAACCTTGAAGTAACCATGCTATTGATTTTGATAAAAGTTTTGCTTGTGAGTATCCTACAGAGTTTGAATGAGATATTGCCACATCCTGTAAAACATCTAAAACCGCCCCGATTTTTACATTACCATTGCGGTCTAAATCGCCGTATCTGAAACTATATTCTTTAACGAACATTTTTTTACACCATCTTTCTCAATTAAGTATATATTATATATTTTTTTGCACAAAAAGTCAATTATTTTGCATATTTTTTTTAGCTTGTTCATACGATTTACAAAAACAAGTATGGAGGAATAGCCATGGAGAATATCTACCAAGACATCGCCACCCGAACTAATGGTGACATTTATATCGGTGTTGTTGGACCTGTCAGAACAGGTAAATCAACCTTTATCAAACGCTTTATGAACAATTTAGTGCTTCCTAATATTGCAGACTCTTACAAAAAAGAACGCGCTATTGATGAACTTCCGCAAAGTGCAGGCGGAAGAACTATTATGACTACAGAACCAAAATTTATTCCAAACGAGGCTGTAGGCATTACTTTAAACGATAATGTAACATTAAATGTAAGACTGATTGACTGCGTCGGATATGTTGTAAACAGCGCCATGGG
>JAFWXG010000178.1 GCA_017523005.1 Clostridia bacterium | reverse complement strand
TGGGATGATGATCTTGAAAAAGCAAAACGAGAGGTTAAGTATATTCGTAAGAATATGTTTGCACTTGGTTTATCAAAGCTAAAGAAGCCGGACTCGATAGGTTTGGCAAAAAGGCTTGTCAAAGGGCTCCTTATGAGTTTTTGCAAGATGGTTGGAAGTAAGCATTATATCGAAAAAATCATCAAAGCAAGCAATAAAGAAGGACAAAATGGCAACAACTACTTAGGCTGTAAGGCATGGTGTGTTTACGGAGAAAAGGGCATAATTCCGGCAGAAGTATTTGCCGACACCGTTGATGTTGAATTTGAAGGCGAAATGTTTCCTGCTCCAATCGGTTGGGACAAATACCTTACCTGCTTGTATGGAGACTATCTGCCCGAGCCACCAAAGGAAAAGCAGAAGACACATCACGGCTTTAAAGCGTATAAATTATAGTAAAAATAATCAGTCATTGACTGTATATATAACACAATTTACATTTTTAAAGGAGAAAAATCATGAAGAAACAACTGCGTATTTTGTCAATATTGATTGCTACAATGCTGGTTATTGGAATTCTACCAATGAATGCTTTTGCTGCAAATACCGGATACAGCGACAGCAACGGTGGAAGTGACTACTATAATATCATTTCCGAAAAAGAATGGACTATCGCTCCTGGTGTTAAAGAGACCGAGCTTGTTATGAATAACGATGATGGTACCCGCAGACAGGTTGTTCATACCGCAATCATTGATGTGAACAATTCGTTTGTTAAGGTTATGCCGGGCACAAAGGGAATGTGGCCAGAAGAAGGAAACTATGGTACCGAATCCACTTCCACTCAGGCACTTAATGCGGAAAAGCTTGGATATGGTAATGTAGTTGTGGCTACTAATGCATCTTTGAGTTGGTATACCGAACCTTATTACAAAGAAAATCCACATTTAATTGGCGAACCTCTTGGATACTCTATCCTTGATGGTAAGTATTATGCTAATAGCCGACGCGAAAATGGTACACTTTCTTCAGGTGGTGTACAGACTGTCGTTGTCGTTAATTATGATAATCACCCTATTACCGGTGAACCCAGACCTGCAGATATGCCTAAGGTATGGATTCGTGGAATTAACGAGCCCCTTACAGGTTGGGAAGAACAAGCAATTCCTGTATTATTTGGATATCTTGTCAAACCCGACGCCAATGGCGTGCCTGTAAATCAGTATAAGGAAGATCATGGCACCGGCATCGCTTCCAGAACTTTTGTTGGTGTAAGAGCAGACGGCTCTTTGGTATTGGCTGTTTCAGACGGCGAACAGGCCCCTTACTCCACTGGATTTACCAATTTTGAAATGGCAGATTACATGATTAAGATGGGATGTGTAATTGCTGCAAACTGTGACGGGGGTGGATCTACCACTTTCTGTTCTCAGCGCCCGGGCGAGGAGTTGAAGGTTAACTGTTCTCTCTCAGATGGTGGCGAAAGACCTACATCCAACACTTTCCTGATTGTTTCCACCGCTCCTTCTGATGGTGTGTTCGCTCGCGCGACTATATCGACCGATTATGATTACTACACTCCAGGAAGTTCTGTTACATTCAGCACTCTTGGTACCGATGCGGTTGGTACTAAAGTTGATATTCCTTCTGATATACAGTGGCAAATCAAAGAACATGGCATGGGTGTGATCGAAAATGGTGTATTCAGATCCAATGGAACCGAGGGTAAAGTTACCGCACAGATTTTTTATAATGGAAATGTTGTCGGTGAGAAAACTATTACTATTGTTACTCCCGATCAGCTTTCTTTTGAACAACCGATAGTTACCATTCCATATAGCAAAACCGCAAAGATTCCCGTAAAGGCTACTGCAACAATTGATGGTGTTAGCTATGAAATAGGTCTTGGAGACAATGACATTACCTTTACCACAACTAATACAGCACTTGGAAGCTTTGATGGCTTGAATTTTACTGCAGTCAGCGAACAAAAAGCCCCTGCGGATATTACAAGTGTAGTAACTGCTACCTTAAATATGGGAACAAACCCTACCGCAACTGTTCAGCTCAATCTCGGCAAGGCTTCCGAAGTTCTTTGGGATTTTGAGGGTGGTCAGGCTGACATTGATGTTTGGAATGTTATTAACAACAGAAAGAATGCGGCACATTGGGATTACTACTTAAATCTCTCGCTTGCAGATCGTACAAACGGCAAGGTTCACGATGGTAATTATTCCATGCGTCTTGAAACCAACGGCCTTTCTTCTAAAGATTCTCATTCCGAGCAGTATGCTTGGATTAGACTTGGTGTCGACGGAGAAGCACTCGTTCTTGAAAATGCTCGCTCTGTTGGCTTCTGGCTCTATGTTCCTGAAGATAACATTCAGTGCTGGGTACAGGGTCACTACAAGACCGACTCTAATGGAGATGGTATATTCGATACCGACAATGTTGTCAGCATGATGGAATCTGAAAATGTATACTACAATATTGATGAGTCAGGTTGGCATTATCTGTCCATGGATATCAGTGCGTTCTCAAAGATTGCGCTCCAGGCAGATAAGCAGTATGATAAAGACCCCAGCGATGGTATGTCCGGAGAAAAGGGCGAATTTTTCCTTGCTATCGTTTTCCATAAGGCTATCAACAATAAGCTTTGGCAGGAAAATGGTTCTATAAACGGAAACTACACATATTATCTTGATAACTTTACCGTAGACTATTCCGAGGCTGTTGAAGATAGGGAAAATCCTGTATTTGACAAGATATATCTTGATGGTAGTACTGCTCTCGTTAAGCGTGATGTTGTCACAACTTCAAACAACACTCTTAATTTGTCTGCTGCTGTAAGAGATAAGGATTTCAAGCTTGATGCTAATAAGAATGAAATCCCTCTTTACAATGCATCAGGTTTGAATGCTGCTACAGCAAAGGTCTACATTGATGGTGTTGAGGTTAAGTCCACCTTTGCAAATGGCGTTCTTTCTGCAAACGGGATTGTTGTTCCTGATGGATATCATCGTGTTAAATTCGAGATCTGTGATAACATGGGCAACAAGTCTGTGGTTATCCGCGTAATTAAAGTTGAATCCGGAGAAGAGAAGTCTACGATAAATGTCGTTCCCGATGATTCGACACTTGATAGAATACATTTTGGTTCAGTATACTGGATGAACCTTGAAGCAACTGCGATTGAAACCATTCAATCCGTTTCTGCTGTAATCGACCTCAATAATGTTAACCATTGGGAGCTTGATCACATGGAGATTGCAGAAGGATTTGATGCAACTTACACAATCGCAGAAGAAACTAATACTGCAACTATTACTATTACCCGCACAGGCACTAATTATGATACTGGAGCTAAAACTCTTGCTAAGCTTCCTGTTCGTATTTTATATTTTGATACTGATATCAAGACTCCGGGTTATACTGCACAAACTTATTGGACAACCTATCCCTTCTGGGCTCAGGATATGAAGATGGATGTTGATATGGGACTTATTACTCATATTGACGGAAAGACCAGTACTTTTTCAAACGAAGAATTCCATGTGGACACCGAAATGTACACAAGTATGGCAAACATGGATAAGGCGTACTTCTCTGAACATGGTACTACTCATGTACACACTCCTGTAGCTCTCACTGATAAGGCTTCTACATGCTCAGAAAACGGATATACCGACAGAACATTTTGCGAGGTTTGTAATTCTGTAGTGGATTGGGGTACTACCATTCCTGCAACCAGTCATACCTTCAAGGTATCGGGTAACAAGATCGTTTGCGATTGTGGCAGAGTGTCTAACGCTACCGGTTTGCAGACAGTAAATGGTAAAAACTATTACGCTATGAATGGTATATTGCTTGGTGGCTGGCAGATGATTGATGAAGAGTGGTATCTCTTTGACGAAAAGACCTTTGTTGGTGTAGATGGCGAGCAATACAGCCAAAATGCTGTTAAGTTCAGCTTTGATAACGGACGATTGTTAGATGGTACTTGGGTCAAGGTAAATGGCAAAATGCGCTATTGGTACGGTCCAAGCTACTACAGAAAGACATCTCCGACCAAATCCGCCGGCGAGCGTTATGAAATTGACGGTAACCTTTATATCTTTGATAAGTATGGCTACTTGCTGACTGATGGTGTATACCATTATTTCGAGCCGACTACAAAAGAGACTGTTTATTATAATTGTGATGCTGATGGTATTGCAACCTTGTTGGTTGGCCCATATAACGGATACTTCTATATCGATGGAGTTATGCAGCAGAACTACAAGCTGGTTCAGTCGAGCGAAGGCGATTTCTACTTTATTGATGCAGGACACAGATATGCTGTAGATAAGACTATTTACCTGAGCAGTCGTTTTGTTAACGGACACACCTATTCGGATGGCACACCTCTTTCGGAGGACTACTACACCTTTGGCGCAGACGGCAAAATGATTATTAAAAATGGTCCTTCTGGTGAATATTTCTATGCAAACAATATTCGTCAGAGCAACTACAGACTTGTCAACAATAATGGCGATTTCTACTTTATTGGAGATGGTCACAAGATTGCAAAAGATTGCACTATTTACCTTGGCAGTCGTTTTGTTGACGGACACACCTTTGCAGACGGCACTCCTTTGCCTGAAGACAACTACACCTTTGATTCAGAAGGTAAGATGATAATCAGAAACGGTGTTATCGGCGATTATCTGTATATCAATAATGCTCGTCAAACTGCCTACCAGCTTATCAACTACGATGGCGATTTCTACTTCATCAGCGACGGTCACAAGATTGCGAAGGACTGCAGTGTTTATCTTGGCAGCCGTTTTGTCAGCGGACATACCTATGATGACGGTACACCCTTGACTGTAGGTTACTACATCTTTGATGAAGAAGGCAAGATGGTAATTTTGAACGGCCCTGTTGACAGATATTTCTATGTAAACAATGTTCGTCAGAACAACTACAAGCTTGTCAACTACGAAGGTGACTACTACTTTATCGACGCAGGCCACAGACTTGCAATTAACAGAGAAATATATCTTAACAACAAATTTGTCAGCGGACATACTTTTGCAGATGGCGCTCCTTTGCCTGCAGGTAATTACAGTTTCGATGAAGAAGGTAAAATGGTTATCAGACAGGGTCTTATTGGCGACTATCTGTATATTAACAATGCTCGTTTGAATTGCTACCAGCTCGTCAATTATGAGGATAACTTCTATTTCATAAACGATGGTCACAAAATTGCCAAAGATTGTCGTCTTTACTTAATCAACAGATTTGTGAGCGGTTTCACTTATGAGGACGGCACTCCATTAGCTGAGGGCTACTACACCTTTGATGGAGAGGGCAAGATGGTTGGTAAAAATGGCATTATTGGGGATTATTTCTATCGCAATGGCATTCGTTTGAACGCATATCAGCTGGTAGAATATGATGGCAATTTCTACTTCATCAATGATGGTAATAAGATTGCTAAGAACATTAAATTATGGCTCAGTTCCAAATTTGTAGCAGGCAAGACCTATGCTGACGGCTCTATGGTCGAGGTGGGCTACCACACCTTTGATGAAGACGGCAAGATGATCGACTGATGTATCTTTCCGTCCCTCCTTCTCGGAGGAGATGAATCGCTGACTATCTAATTGGTTAATTGATATTATGATTAAGAAGGAAAGGTTCATATGGTATATTATTTGGGATACTATAGCTGTGAGCAGATCGCGGCTGAAAAACGAGTAGCGGCACCTCCCGCTATGAACAAAATGGGATATATAATATCGGTGTTGTCAGAAATGACTGATATCCATTCAATCGTGGTTTCTCCCTGCGAAACTTCCTTGCATAGCTATGTCAAGGGGAGTTTACATGACTTGAATGGTCGAGTGTCCCTGAGAACATTTGATTCCTTTCACAGTAAGAATAAAATCATTCGCGGCTTGGGACACATTTGGACAAAATTTCAACTGCTTCACTTTTTAATGACACATGTAAAGTCCGATGATACGGTAGTTGTTTACCATTCATTGGCGTTGATGAGTGTTGTAAAAAAACTCAAGAAAGAGAAGAAATGCCATCTGATTATTGAGGTAGAGGAACTGTATTCGGATGTCAATGAAGATCAAGTATTGCGAGAAAAAGAACTTGAGTATCTGCAGATTGCAGATAAATACATTGTCATAACCGAACTGCTGAACAAGCAAGTCAATGGACAAAATAAACCGAGAATAATCTCTCACGGAACCTATCGGGCTGTTCCAAAATATAGCAAAAAATTCAACGATGGTAAAATACATATCGTATATGCGGGCACCTTCAACCCTGTGAAAGGGGGAGCCTTCTCTGCCATTGAAGCCGCTGAATATCTGGATGATAATTATGTATTGCATATTTTGGGGAATGGAACCGAGGCTGATACCGAAATGGTTATAAAAAAGATTGAGCAGGTGTCTGCGAGAACCAAGTGCAGCGTCGTTTTCGATGGATATAAGACAGGAAAAGAATTTGACGCATTTATCCAGTCTTGCCATATAGGACTTAGCACACAACAACCTGACGGGAAATATAACGCTTCGTCATTTCCGTCTAAAATTTTGATGTATATGTCCAATGGAATTTCGGTCGTGAGTATCCGAATTCCTGTGGTGGAGACATCTAATGTTAAGGATTACATTTTCTATTACGATACTCCTACCCCTAAGGATATTGCCAATGCGGTCATGTGTGTTCCAGTAGATCATACTTGCGACTCGTCAGACAGATTGCATGAACTGCATGAGACATTTGCTCGTGATTTGAATGCGTTTTTGAAATGCGAAAAGGAGAATGTATGAAAAAAGTTGGTTTGATTACATATTACGGGGATAATTACGGAGGCGTCTTGCAGGCGTATGCTCTTCAGCAAATGGTAAAAGCCAATCATCTTGATTGTGAACTTATTTCAAACGAATTTTTAAATCAAAAAACAGGATTCAAAAAAATGAAGGAGAAAACGGCCAACCTTCTATGTGCGATAAAGAATCCTTCTGATTATCTTGCCAAGAGAAGAACATATCAGCAGTATTTATCGCAGACTTCGTCAAAAGCAAAGAGATTTGAAGATTTCCGATGCAAAAACCTTTGCATCAATAAAACAGGATATACTTGCTACGATGACTATGTTAAAAATCCACCACAGTATGATGTGTACCTGTGTGGAAGTGATCAGATATGGAATCCCAATTTGTATTGTGATAACGGCTTTTATTTTGCTGGTTTTGCGCCAGAGGATGCCTTGAAAATTTCCTACGCCTCAAGCGTTGGAGTCTCCACGGTAAATAAAAAGCAAGCCGCGTTTATGGCTCCGTTGCTTAACCGTTTTGATGTGATTTCTACCAGAGAGCAAAAGGGTGCTGATATTATCAACGCCATTTCTGAAAAAAAAGCAACAGTGGTTCTGGACCCCACGCTTTTGCTGGATAAGGATGACTGGTCCCAAGTGGCAGCTCCCCGTATATTCAAAGAACCGTATGTGTTTTGCTACTTGTTTGGTGAGCGTGAATACATTGCTTCTGTTAAGCAAAAGGTCAAGGAATTGACAGGAATGAAGGTTGTCTGTATACCGTTTGTGCCCAGAGAACTGTCCTCGGATGATGAAAAAATATTTGATGCCGGTCCGGCAGAATTTATCAGCCTGATCAAAAACGCATCGTTAGTACTTACTGATTCATTCCACGCCACCGCTTTTTCGATCAATTTAAAAACTCCGTTTATTTCGCTTTGCCGATTTGATAAGAGTGACAAGAAGAGTATGAATGACCGATTGGTTACTCTCTTGGATATGGTGGAACTTAGTGACAGATTAGTAGATGCAAATGACACCTTTTCTGCTGATTTCTTGTATGACATAGATTTTCAGAAGGCGCATGAACTTCTTGGCAGAAAACGACAAACAGATCGTCAATTTCTGACAGATGCGTTGCATTACGATAAAGAGAGAGGTTCTTATGGAAATTTGTAAATCGTCGAAATGTACCGGTTGTGGTATGTGCGCAGATGTATGCCCCAAGCAGTGCATTTCAATTAAATATGATGCTCATGGGTTCTATAAAAGCTATATTGATGACAGTCTCTGTATAAATTGCCATCGTTGTAAGGATGTATGTCCAGCGAATTACCCCAACAAACCTCATGGAATTCAAAAGGCGTATAAGGCACGCCGTACGGATAAGGAGGCTGCCATACAAAGTACATCAGGTGGTATTGCTTCGGTTTTGAGCGAGTATGTGATCAAGAACGGGGGTACAGTTGCCGGTTGCGGGTTTGATGATACATTTTGCTTGAAACACAGCCTGGCTTCAGAGTTAGAAGAGTTGAATGGTTTTAAGGGGTCCAAGTATTTGCAAAGCTATACGGTGGGCGTCTACCGCCATGTGAGAGAACAGTTGCAAGCGAATAAGCCTGTGCTGTTTATTGGTACTCCGTGTCAGGTATCGGCTCTTCAGAACTATCTGGGAAAAGAGTACGACAAATTGTATCTGGTGGATTTCGTTTGCCATGGCGTATCCTCACGCTATGTGTTTGACAAATACATTGACTCCCTGAATCAAACAACTTTACCAATTTCGATACGGTTTCGAAATAAGAGTCAAGGATATCGCAACAAAAAAGCTTGCTTTGAGATACAAGTCGAGTATCCGGACAAGACGGTTCGGAACACCACCGATTCAGGTGTATATTACTGGTTTGCTACCTCACTTAGTGTCAGAGAAAGTTGTTATAAATGTCCGTTCACTTCTCGGAAACGACCTTCTGATATTACACTCGCAGACTATATAGGAAAAGATTTGGATGATACGGATAACGAGATTGGAGTCAACACGGTATTTGTTAATTCAGAGAAGGGAAATGCTCTGATAGAGGCAATAAAACGGGATATTGTTATGGAGCAGAAGGACACTAACCATACGGTTAAGCTGTATGATCACCTGATGATGAGTTCCCGTAAGCCGTCATGCAGGAAATCATTTTTCAACGAATTACCTGTTTGCGATTATGAGACATTGGTAAGAAAATATGATGCGGAAAAAGTATTGCCGAGCAAAATGGTTCGAAGATATTATGCAATGAAACGAAGACTTCGCAAACTTTTCGCGAAATAAAGTAAGGGATACTATGAATCGATCTAAAGAATTAAAAATTGGTGCAGTAATAGCCTACCTGACAATTGCCATCAATATTGTGTCTGGTCTGCTATATACGCCGTGGATTGTCAAACAAATAGGAGATTCGGATTACGGCTTATACACGCTGGCAAATTCGCTTATCAATTTGTTCTTATTTGACTTCGGATTGAGTGCAGCAACATCTCGATTTGTGTCAAAGTATTTGGCTGAAGGACGACAGGACAAGGTGGATTGTATATTAGGTGCTATCTACAAGCTGTATTTTATTATTGACGCAATTATTTGTATTGTTCTGGTTGTAATTTCTGTTTTTCTGGAGCAGATATACACTAATCTGACACCATTGGAGATTCAGCGATTCAGAGTGGTATTCATAATCTCTGCTGTGTTTGCTGTCATCAACTTCCCATGTGTTACTTTTACGGGAATACTGAATGCGTATGAGAAATTTATTACACTAAAAATAGCCGATGCTCTGTATCGAATTTTTAGTGTGTTGATTACAGTCGTAGCATTATTATGCAATGGTGGTTTGTATGCATTGGTTTGTGTCAACACCATTGTGGGCGTATTGGTTCTGGCATTCAAACTGTTTGTCATAAAATCAAAGACTCCGATTAAAATCAATTTTTCTTACAAAGGAAAAGGAATGGTCGGAGATCTGTTGGGCTTTTCTTTGTGGGTTACCATATCAACTCTTGCCCAACGGTTAATTTTTGGTATTACCCCATCTATTTTGGGCATTGTCTCCAGCACTGCGGCTATTGCTGTTTTTGGCATTGTGTCGCTTATGGAAAATTATATCCATCTCGTAACAACAGCACTCAATGGTATGTTCATGCCACGCATATCGAGGATATTGACCGAGGAAAATTACACTTTTAAGCTCAATAGCTTGATTGTTAAGGTAGGGAGATTCCAATTTGCACTGCATGGTCTGATCGTTACGGGGTTTCTTCTGTTAGGAAAGGATTTTATTCTGCTGTGGCTGGACGAATCTTATAGTATGGCATATTACGGCATACTGTTTGTCACCATACCGAGTTTGTTCTACTATTCGCTCCAGATTGCCAATACAGCTGTGATGATGAAAAATCGTGTGAGGATTCAAGCTATTACCAATGTAGCCGTGGGAATTATCAATGTGATTTTGGCATTTATCTGGTCAGGAAAGTATGGCGTACTTGGTGCTTGCGCGGCGATTTTTGTCGCATATAATGTGCGAAATATCGGATATTTTATCGCATATCACAAAATCCTGAAAATGGACATTAAAAAGCTATTTACGGAATGCTACATTCCGTTAGGAATATGTATGGCTATAACCATAGCGTTTGGAGTAGGAGTAAACTATCTTATTCCTCATTGTGATTGGATGTCTTTGATGATTAAGGCAACCATCATCCTTGTTCTTTATTTTGCGTTGATTTTTATAATCGGGGCAACAAAAAACGAGCGCAGGCAAATGCGGTCAATAGTTTTAAGGATGGTTTGTCGGAGAAAAAAATAATATTGAACAAGCCGACAGAACCACCGAAGAAAAATCTAAACAAGTTTTTGATGAAAGAGTTGAAGGAGATATAACTAAAACATTTATTTCCTGTTTACATAAATGATTTGTTAAAAAATATATTTGGGGTCTAACTTTTAATTAGCTCTTAAAATATAAATCAAATTACTGGAGGAACCTAAATGGTAAAACTCGGATTTATTCACGGCAGATTTCAGTTGTTCCATAACGACCACTTGAGATATGCTTTGCTTGCAAAGGAGCAATGCGAAAAACTTATCGTGGGTATTACATCCCCTGAAAATTCAAATTTGCTTCACGAGGAGGTTGATCCGCACAGAAGTAATGCAGCAGCCAACCCCTTTACCTTCTATGAAAGATTCAACATGGTAAAGGTGGCACTTCTCGAAGCCGGGTTGAAAAGGGAAGACTTTGAAATAGTTCCATTCCCCATTGAACGCCCCGAAATTCTTTATAATTATGTGCCGATTAGTGCAACCTCGTTCTTTACTATTTACGACGATTGGGGATATGAGAAACTGCATAGACTGGGAGAACTCGGCTATGGCACAGTGGTGTTGTTTGATACCAGAGAAAAGGCAATGTGCTCTACCGAAATCAGACAGAAGATTGTCAACGGAGATGAGTGGAAAGACATGGTCCCTAACGCAGTATACGAATATATCATTCAGAATGGGTTGACTGAAAAGGTTATCGGATTACTACAGAAATAAGGAGAAGACAATATGTTTGATATAAATACGATTCCTGTGTCTGAAAGAGTACATATTACAGAGAAATTGCTTAGATACGGTATCGCAATAAATCAGGAGACAGGGGAAATTGATTATATCCCTGGGACAAGCATTCCGGAGATAAAATGTGAATCTATATACCTAATACGCCACGCAGAGACGGAAGCTGTTGTAAAGCATGAATTCATGTGCGATACATCAGATAACTGTGGATTTACCGAAAGCGGAATTGAAATCACCAGAAAACAGGCTGCAGAACTTGACGCATACAATTTTGATATCGCACTTTATGGTCCTATTCCTCGTGTAGTAAATACACAGCTTATCATAATGGAAAAACCACAGAAATTTGAGGCGATCAAGATTCATAAGCTTCATGGCATTGACAATACCGGTTGGGAATATAAGTCGTTTGAGGAACTTCAGCATAATCCCACATTTATCGCTCGCGAGTTTGACAACAATATGTTTGCCAGAACTCAAAGCGGAACATCGTGGGGAATGGTAATCGCAAACTGTGTAGATGTGTTCGACATTATCAACGAGCAGTACGCAGGTAAAAAGGTGCTTTTGATTAGTCAGGGCAGTGTTCTTCGTGCGTTGCAGATTCTTCTCAGAAAGAGAAAGCATCCATGGGATGATTTTACTGTTGAAGGAATGTACCATGTGGGAGATGATACCAACAAGAAGAAAAATTATGGTATTATTGAAAAGGTTTATTGAGCTATAAAAGCTTTTGAAAGGGGAATATTATGTCATTATTTACAAACAAAACCCTCCTTATTACCGGAGGAACAGGGTCATTTGGAAATACCGTATTGAATCGTTTTCTTACTACAGACTTAGGGGAGATTAGAATTTTTTCGCGTGACGAAAAAAAACAGGATGATATGCGTCATGAATTTCAGGTAAAAATGCCTGAAGTTGCGGATAAAATTAAGTTTTATTTAGGCGATGTGCGTGACATTCAGTCTGTGAGAAACGCTATGCAGGGTGTTGACTACATATTCCACGCAGCAGCATTAAAACAGGTTCCGTCTTGTGAATTTTTCCCCATTGAAGCGGTAAAAACAAATGTTTTAGGCACAGAAAATGTTCTTACAGCTGCTATCGAGGCGGGAGTTAAAAATGTTGTTTGCTTATCTACCGATAAGGCGGCATACCCAGTAAATGCGATGGGAACTTCAAAGGCTATGATGGAAAAGGTGGTTGTTGCAAAAAGCCGTACTGTAAACCCTGATAAAACAAAGATTTGCTGTACCCGTTACGGAAATGTTATGTGTTCAAGAGGCTCGGTTATTCCGCTCTGGATTGAGCAGATTAAATCGGGAAACCCCATTACAATAACAAACCCAGACATGACAAGATTTATAATGTCATTGGATGAAGCGGTTGACTTGGTGCTTTTTGCGTTTGAACACGGCAAAAGCGGGGATATTTTAGTCCAGAAAGCACCCGCTTGTACAATTAAAACCCAGGCAGAGGCTGTTTGCGAGCTGTTTGGCGGGGATAAGGAAAATATTAAAACAATAGGTATCCGTCACGGCGAGAAGATGTATGAAACACTTCTTACCAACGAAGAATGTGCAAACGCTGTTGATATGGGCGATTTTTACAGAGTTCCGTGCGATAAGCGTGACCTTAATTATGACAAATATTACATTAAAGGCGACACAACGAGAAATACGCTTACCGAGTTCAATTCGAATAATACAAAGCTTTTAAGTGTTGAGGAAACAAAGGTTAAAATCGCAAGTCTGAAATACATTCAGGACGAGCTTACAAAGGGTGTGAGGTAATGAATATTCTTGTTACAGGGGCGAAAGGCTTTGTAGGGAAAAATCTATGTGAAAGTCTTAAAAATATTCGTGACGGAAAAGATAAAACCCGCCCTGAACTTAATATTAGCAAAATTTTTGAATACGATTTGGATACAAACTCCGATTTGCTTGATGAATACGCACAAAAAGCAGATTTTGTGTTTAATCTTGCAGGGGTAAACCGTCCGCAAAACCCCGAAGAATTCATGCAGGGAAATTGCGATTTTGCAGGCAATCTTCTCAACTTGCTTAAAAAACACAAAAACACCTGCCCCGTCATGCTTTCGTCTTCAATTCAGGCGACCTGTATCGGCAGATATGACAGCGACTACGGAAGAAGTAAAAAAGCAGGGGAAGAACTTTTGTTTAGTTATTCTGAAGAAACAGGTGCTACTGTTTTGGTTTATCGATTTCCAAATCTTTTCGGCAAATGGTGCAGACCAAATTACAATAGCGCAGTTGCAACCTTTTGCAACAATATAGCAAATGACTTGCCTATAACCGTAAGCGACAGAAATGTGGAGCTTGAACTTCTTTATATAGACGATTTAGTTTCAGAAATGCTTGACGCATTAGAAGGAAAAGAGCATCACGCGGAATTTGACGGCATAAATACAGTCCTTAAGAGTGACGGAAAATATTGCGCAGTACCTGTTACGCACAAAGTAACTTTAGGAAGAATTGTTGATATCCTTGAAAGTTTTAAGACTCAACCAGAAACCTTGGTTATGCCCGAAATCCCTCAAAATTCCTTTGAAAAGAAGCTTTACAGTACATATCTTTCTTATCTTCCTAAAGAAAAAGTTTCTTTTCCTCTAAAGATGAATGAGGACACAAGAGGAAGCTTTACCGAAATTCTAAAGACTAAGAATAACGGTCAGTTTTCGGTTAATGTTTCAAAGCCGGGCATAACAAAAGGACAGCACTGGCACCACTCTAAATGGGAATTTTTCATAGTAGTGAGCGGTAAAGGGCTTATTCAGCAACGGAAAATAGGCACAGATGAGATTTTGAATTTCTATGTTTCAGGAGATAAAATTGAAGCAGTGCATATGTTGCCAGGCTATACACACAACATAATCAATCTTTCCGAAACCGAAAATCTTGTAACACTCATGTGGGCAAACGAGCAGTTTGATAAAAATAGGCCCGATACATTTTACGAGGAGGTATAAAATGGAATTTAATGCTACATTTAGAAACAATGGCAAGCTTAAATTGTTAATTATTGTGGGGACCCGCCCCGAGATTATTCGTCTTTCTGCAGTTATTACCAAATGCAGAAAATATTTTGATACCATTCTCGCACATACGGGACAAAATTACGATTACAACCTAAACGGTGTGTTTTTCAAGGATTTAAAACTTGATGCCCCTGATGTTTACTTAAATGCGGTAGGAAATGACCTTGGCGAAACTATGGGAAACATTATCGCAAAGTCGTATCAGCTTATGGCAGAATTAAAGCCTGATGCGGTTTTGGTTTTGGGAGATACTAATTCGTGCCTGTCGGTAATAGGTGCAAAAAGACTTCACATTCCGATTTTCCACATGGAAGCAGGAAACCGTTGCAAAGATGAATGTCTGCCCGAAGAAACAAACAGAAGAATTGTTGACATTATATCAGATGTCAATATGGCATACTCTGAGCATGCAAGACGATATCTTGCGGATTGCGGTCTTCCAAAGGAAAGGACTTATGTAACAGGCTCACCCATGGCGGAGGTGCTTCATAACAACCTTAAAGAAATTGAGCAAAGCGATGTTCATTCCCGACTTGGTCTTGAAAAAGGAAAGTACATTCTCCTTTCTGCACACAGAGAAGAAAATATTGATACGGAAAAGAACTTCACAAGCCTTTTTACGGCAATAAATAAAATGGCTGAAAAATACGATATGCCAATCCTTTATTCGTGCCACCCGAGAAGCAAAAAACGCCTTGAAGAAAGCGGATTTAAGCTTGATAAGAGAGTTATAAGGCACGAACCATTAGGATTTCATGATTACAACTGTCTGCAAATGAATGCTTTTGCAGTAGTGTCGGACAGCGGAACACTTCCCGAAGAAAGTTCGTTCTTTACAAGTATCGGCAAGCCGTTCCCCGCTGTTTGCATAAGAACATCGACAGAACGCCCCGAGGCGCTTGACAAAGCGTGCTTCATTCTTTCGGGTATTGATGAAAAGGGATTGCTCCAGTCGGTAGACACAGCCATTGAGATGAACGAAAGCAAAGATTACGGAATTCCCGTTCCTGACTACATAGAAGAAAATGTTTCCACAAAGGTTGTAAAAATCATTCAGTCATATACCGGTGTGGTTGACAAAATGGTGTGGAGAAAATTTTAAAATATAAAGCCTTAAGGCATAAAAATCTCATAATTTGGGAGAATATGCTTTAAGGCTATTATTTTTTGAATTTTAAGGAGGTTTTTCTTTGTCAACATTAACCTTTGAGGACAGATACCCTTGTATTTTAGAAACAGCATCATCAGTAGGTAAAAAAGAGGGAGAGGGAAATTTAGGGCAGTATTTCGACAATATTTATCAGGACGCTTATTTGGGAGAAAAATCATGGGAGAAAGCGGAAAGCAGACTGGTAAAAAATACTTTACAAACTTTGCTTGACAAGACAAAGCTTAAACCAAGTGACATTGATGTTGTTTTTGGCGGGGATTTGCTTAATCAGTGCATAGGCTCAAATTACGGCTTGCTTGATTTTAATATACCGTTTTTTGGACTTTACGGTGCGTGCTCTACATTTGTTGAAGGTTTGATTTTAGCAAGTATTACAGTAAATGGTGGTCATGCTAAAAAGGCGGTTGCTATAACATCAAGTCATTTTTGCAGTTCTGAAAGACAGTTCAGATTTCCGCTTGAGTATGGAGGTCAGCGCACACCTACAGCTCAATGGACAGTAACAGGTTCAGGAGCGGCACTCGTGTCAACAGGCGGAGATATCCGTATAACTCATGCAACAGTAGGGAAAATAGTAGACTACGGAATTAAAGATGTTAACAATATGGGCGCCGCCATGGCTCCTGCTGCAATAGACACAATAGTTCGCCATTTTAAGGACAGAAATTTATCTTCCGATTACTTTGACTTGGTAGTAACAGGGGATTTGGGTATGGTTGGCAGACAGATAGTTGAAGAACAGCTTTTTGGATATGGAATAGATGTAAAGGATAGGTATTTAGATTGCGGAGAACAGATTTTTGACGGTAAACGCCAGGATACTCATGCAGGCGGTTCAGGATGCGGATGCTGTGCGTCGGTATTCTCGGGTTGGTTGTATAAGCTTTTGCAAAACAAGAAATACAAGAGAATTTTACTCACTGCAACAGGTGCGTTAATGAACCCTACAACCTGTTTCCAAGGGGAAAATATTCCCGGGATTGCTCATGCGGTTGCAATAGAAAGGACGGATGCCTGATGGAATTTTTAAGAGCATTTATAGTTGGCGGTCTGCTTTGTGTAATAGGCCAGATTTTAATTGACAAAACCAAGCTTACCCCTGCAAGAATTTTAGTTATGTATGTGGTTGCGGGAGTTTTTTTGCAAGTTATAGGTGTGTATGAACCGCTGGTTGAATTCGGCGGTGCAGGAGCAACAGTACCCCTTACAGGCTTTGGGTATTCCCTGGCAAAAGGGGTGGAAAAAGCAGTCACAGAACAAGGCTTTTTGGGAATTTTCACAGGCGGACTTACTGCAACTGCAGGCGGTATTGCCGCCGCTATCCTGTTTGGTGTAATAGCATCAGTGCTTTCAAAATCCAAAGAAAAGTAAGGAAATGGAGCGATGTAATTATCGCTCCATTTGCTTATAATGACGGATAGTATTGACTTATAGGCAATAAAATGTTATATTTTAATTACAAAGCATCACAAGAGGAGGACATTATATGAGGAAATTAAATAAAATTATTTCGGTTATTGCCGTTATTTTATTACTCACATCCTGTTCATTCAATGCTGTAAAAAAAGATGAGCCAGAAAAAACTCAATATAATGTTTCAGGTCTTGTGGCGGGGGTAACAGACGATTATCTTGTTCTTGATTCTGAATTGATTGTTACAGGAACCGTAAAAGAAATCGGCAAATCCAAGTGGAGCAATCCGGGATTTGAAAAAGATATGGCACGCAACATTTTGCAGACAGACATTTTTGTTGAGGTTGACAAAATCTTTAAAGGCGAGCCGAAATCGGAAATCATAGCTGTCAGGATTAACAAGGGCGAAGATGAGAAATACCAAGTCGCTTCTGACGGATATCCCGATTTTTCTATCGGCGAAAAGGTTTTGCTGTTTTTATCTTATGATGATGGCGATTTGAAAACTGATGAGGACTATTATGTGCTGTCAGGTATGTATCAGGGCAAATTCGTGCCGAAAGACAATTTAATGACAACATACGAAAACTGCAAGGATAAGGAACGAATTTTTGAAATTGAAGAACTGCCACAGATAATTGAAAAATTGCATTTGGAAAATCCAAATTATGAAGAAGAAAAAGCAAAACGACAGGCAGAAATTATAGAGAATAACAAAAAGTTGTTTGGAGAATAAAATAAAATTTTAAAAACATACGGGACGATGTTAACATCGTCCCGTAATATTTTTATTATATATGATATAAATTTTTACTCTGGAATTGTGGCTCACAGGTAAGGTTCACATTTAACTTTCTGAAAATATCTGCGTCCACTGAAGATAAAATTACAGTAGAATGAGCCTCGCACCCCGCAAGTTTGGGGAGCATTGAAAGTGCTTTTGCTGCGTCCTGATTGTTAGCCGCACTTACAGATAAAGCAATCAGCACTTCTTCTACATGAAGTCTGGGGTTTTTACAACCTAAAAATGTTACTTTAAGGTCTTGAACAGGTTCAATTAAAGCAGGTGGCAACAATTCTTCTTTATCGTCAATTCCTGCTAAATATTTTAGTGCATTAAGCACTGCTGCAGCTGAACAACCGAGTAATTTTTTTGTTTTGCCTGTAATCATAGTTCCGTCATGCAATGAAATTGCCATAGCAGGACTTTCTGTCTTTTGTTCTGTTTCTATGGCAGATTTTACAACATTTCTGTCGGTAAGCTGAATTCCTGCCTGATTCATAATCATGCTGATTTTTTCAACCTCCTGAGTTTCGTTTCCGTTTCTCAGGCGGTCACAAACCGCACCATAATATCTTCTTATAATTTCCTGACGGGAAGCCTCTGAAACAACCTCGTCATCGCTTATGCAAAAGCCCGCCATATTTACACCCATATCGGTAGGTGATTTATATGGAGATTGTCCGTAAATCTGCTTAAAAATCTCGTTTAATACAGGGAAAACTTCCACATCTCGGTTATAATTTATTGCAACCTCGCCATAAGCCTCGTAATGGAAAGGGTCAATCATGTTAACATCGTTTAAATCTGCGGTTGCAGATTCATAAGCTAAATTTACAGGATGCTTAAGCGGAATACTCCAGATTGGGAATGTTTCAAATTTAGCATAACCCGACGCAATTCCCATTTTGTTTTCGTGGTAAAGCTGGGATAGACAGGTTGCCATTTTTCCGCTTCCCGGACCTGGTGCAGTTACCACTATAAGCTCTCTGGTGGTTTTTATATAATCGTTTTTGCCATATCCCTCGTCACTTACAATTCTCTGAACATCAGACGGATAGCCTGGAATCATATAATGAATAAACACAGGAATACCGCTTGCCTCGAGTCTTGATTTTAATTTGTCGGCAGCTTTCTGACCGTCATACTGAGTAATAACAACACTGCCTACATAAAGACCGACACTTCTGAAAAGGTCAATAAGTCTTAAAACCTCCAAATCGTAAGTAATTCCGAGGTCACGACGCTTTTTCTCCATTGCAAGAGAAATTGCACTCACCGAAATTACGATTTCCGCACGGTCTTTGAGTTCTAACAGCATATTAAGTTTGGAGTCGGGGGCGAAACCAGGCAGGACTCTTGCTGCATGATGGTCGTCAAAAAGCTTTCCGCCGAATTCCATGTAAAGCTTGCCACCGAATTCAGATATTCGTTTTCTGATTTGTTCAGACTGTATTTTTATGTATTTTTCGTTATCAAACCCGATAGCCTTCACTTTTTTCGCCGTCCTTTACTCAAAATTCAAGATAAAAGGCAGGAAATTTTTTCTCCCTGCCGATTTTTGCTTGCCTTATATAGTATATCACTTTTTTTTATGTTTTTCAACTAAAATTTTGAATTTTTCTTTACTTTTTTCTTTTGAATTAGATAAGAACATTCGCTTAAGATACAATCAGGCAAAATTTTTGAAAACAATGCAGAAAATTTTGCGGTTATTCCGGGCAGAGTTAAGAACTTTCCTTTAAACATTCGTTTAACGGCAATGTGAGCAACCTTTTTTGCGGAAAGCGGTTTTAGTGCAAACTTAACTCCTGCAACCTTATTAAATTCGGTGTCTACAGGCCCTGGGCAAAGCACCGAAATCTTAACACCGCTACCCTTGATTTCTTTTGAAATTCCACGGCTTAATCTTAAAACATAAGCCTTTGACGCATAATACGCAGACATCAAAGGTCCTGACATAAATGCCGCAAGAGATGCGACATTTAAAATGTAACCTTTGTTTCTTTTAAGCATATCAGGCAAAAACAGCTTTGTTAAGGTGTGAAGTCCTAAAACATTAGTTTTAAGCATGGATAAATCTCTTTCTAAATCAGTTTCTGAGAATTTCCCGTGAACTCCAAATCCCGCATTATTAACCAAAACATCAATATCGGCATCTTTATAAGCTTCATATAAGTCTTTGCAAGCATTTTCTTTAGATAAATCTGCAACAAAAACTTCCCCGCCGTTTTTAAGCTTTGGAATAAGGGCATCCAAAAGCTCTTTTCGGCGTGCCACCAATATAATATAATAACCTTTTTCGCTTAGAATTTTTGCAATTTCTTTGCCGATTCCGGATGATGCACCCGTCACAATCGCCTTCATAATTATCACCCGGAATTATTTTACCATATTTATCATAAAATAGCAAGGGAATGAATTTTTAGTATTGACAAATGTATATTTATGCGGTATACTGAACTTATAAATAAATATTTTGGAGGAAATAATCATGAAAAAATTATTGGCATTATCACTTGCTCTTGTACTTTGCCTTGCAGTATTTGCAGGTTGCGGTGCGAAAGACGACAATACTCTTACAATGGCAACAAATGCTGAATTCCCACCATACGAATTCATGGAAGACGGCAAAATTGTTGGTATCGACGCAGAAATTGCACAGGCTATTGCTGACAAACTCGGCAAAGAATTAGTAATCGAAAATGTTGATTTCGATTCACTCATCCCTGGTGTTCAGACAAACAAATATGATTTTGTTATGGCTGGTATGACTGTTACAGATGAGAGAAAAGAACAGGTTGATTTCACACAGACTTATGCTACAGGCGTACAGGTAATCATTGTAAAAGAAGGTTCAGCTATCACTTCGGCTGACGATTTATTCGCTGACGGTGCAAACAATAAAATCGGTGTTCAGCTTGCTACAACAGGCGACCTTTACTGCACATGGGATATCGAAGACGAAGGTCTTGGCACAGTTGAAAGATACAACAAAGGTGCAGACGCTGTTATGGCACTCAATTCAGGTAAAGTTGACTGCGTAGTTATCGACAACGAACCTGCAAAAGTATTCGTTCAGAACAACCCAGGTTTAAAAATTCTTGACACAGAATACATAACAGAAGATTATGCAGCAGCAGTTTCAAAAGACAGTCCTGAACTTTTAGCTGATATTGACAAAGCTTTAGGCGAACTTATTGCTGATGGCACAGTTAAGAATATAATTGAAAAATATATCCCTGCTGAATAATAATCGCAAATAAAAGGGCTGTGTTTTTACAGCCCTTTAATTTATGTTTTTAGAAAGGAATATTTCAAATGCCTGAATGGATTTTAAAATTAGCAAAAGATTTCAGCACCGCATTTATCGTGGATAACAGGTGGAAATATATCGTAGAGGGTATACAAAATACACTTATTTTAACCTTCTTTGCACTTATCCTTGGTGTAGTTTTCGGTATAATTGTTGCGGGCATAAGAACAACTTATGATAAGCAGTATCATGAAATGCGCCCGTCATTTGCCAAAGCACTTTTGTCGATAGGTAATGCGATAAGCAGAGTATACTTAACTGTTATCAGAGGTACACCTGCTATGGTGCAGATACTTATTATATTCTTTATCATAATGGCAAGCTCTGACAATAAAATGCTGTGCGGTATTATTGCGTTTGGTATAAATTCGGGTGCTTATGTAGCTGAAATCATAAGAGGCGGTATCATGAGCATAGATGTTGGGCAAACAGAGGCGGGAAGAAGTCTTGGCCTAAATTATATGCAGACAATGTGGTTTATAGTGCTTCCCCAGACATTTAAAAACATCTTACCTGCACTTGCTAACGAATTTATCGTGCTTTTAAAAGAAACAGCTATCGCTGGCTATGTTGGTGTGACTGACCTTACAAGAGGCGCAAACATTATAAGAGGTATTACATACCAGAGCTTCTGGCCACTTATGGCAATAGCTGCTATATATCTTATTATGGTGTTGTTTTTCACTTGGCTTGTAGATGTGCTTGAGAGGAGGCTGAGAAAGAGTGAACGATAAAATTATTATTGAAACTCGCGGTCTTTGCAAGTATTATAAAGGCGGAGAGATTAAGGCTTTAGACATGGTTGACACCAAAATCAAGCAGGGCGAGGTTGTAGTGGTAATCGGACCGTCAGGCTCTGGAAAATCTACATATTTAAGGTCGCTCAACAGACTTGAAGAGCCTACAGGCGGACAGATTTTCTTTGAAGATGTAGATATCTGTGATGCAAAAAATGATATAAACTTAACAAGAAGAAAAATGGGAATGGTGTTCCAGCAGTTTAATTTGTTCCCGCACATGACAATCCTTAAAAACCTAACTTTAGCACCAATGAAACTGCTCAAAATGGAAAAGGGCGAGGCAGAAGAAAAAGCGCTTGCACTTCTTGACAGAGTTGGCTTAAAGGACAGAGCAGGAGCTTATCCTGCACAGCTTTCTGGCGGACAAAAGCAGAGAGTTGCGATAGTAAGAGCTCTCATGATGAGTCCTGATGTAATGCTTTTCGACGAGCCTACATCAGCGCTTGACCCAGAAATGGTAGGGGAAGTTTTAAGCGTTATGAAACAGCTTGCTGAAGAGGGAATGACCATGGTTGTTGTAACACACGAAATGGGATTTGCACGAGAGGTTGCAGACAGAATTCTGTTTATGGCAGACGGTCAGATTAAGGAAATCGGAACTCCCGAAGAAATCTTTGCTAATCCCAAACATCCGCAGACACAGCAATTCTTAAAAAGTATATTGTAATTTAAAGGAGCTGAACGATAGTTCAGCTCTTTTTAAATATTGAACATATAAAGAAAATAATCATATTCACGCACACTACCGTTGCACCTGCGGGCAAATCGTAAAGATAAGATAAAACCATTCCCAAAACAAAGCAAACACAGGAAATAACTGCAGATATAAGTAAAACCGCACGGAAAGTTTTACAAATTCTCATGGCTGAAAGTGCGGGGAAAATGATAAGACTTGAGATTAAAAGTGCGCCCATCATTTTCATGCCAAGAACAATGGTTACAGCTGTAAGTGTTGCAATCATGCCGTTATAAAGACCTGCTTTAAGCTTGATTGCGCGGGTAAATGTTTCGTCAAAGGTAACTGAAAAGATTTTGTGATAATACAGCAAAAACAACAAAATTACAATTACCGAAAGAACACAAGCCAAAATCACATCACTTAAGTCCATGGCAAGAACACTGCCGAACAGATAGTTGTTTAAATCGGTGTTCATTCCCTTTGTGAGTGAAACTATTATAACCCCTACAGCGAGCGAACCCGATGACACAATAGCAATAGCCGCATCTCCCTTAATTGAACTGTTTTCGCTCATTCGAAGAAGTAAAAATGCAAATATAATTACAATGGGCAGTGCAACAAAAATGGGTGTTGTGTTAAGAGCGGTAGCAATCGCGAGTGCACCAAAACCCACATGGCTCAATCCGTCGCCAATCATAGAATATCTTTTTAAAACAAGGCTTACGCCAAGCAATGCCGCACAAAGCGACACAAACAAGCCCCCGATAAGTGCGCGTTGCATAAAGGGATAGCTTAACATTTCTATCATAGTTTTTTGCCTCCCCCAAAGTTTTTACACAAATCAGAATTAAGATATTCTTCTTTTGTGCCGAAGAACATATCATTTTCGCTTAAATGTAATATGTGTGTTCCATATTTTAAGGCATGGGAAATATCGTGAGTAACCATTATAATGGTTGTGCCGGACTTATTGATGTTTTTGATAAGCTCATAAAATTCCTGTGCTGCGACGGGGTCTAATCCGTTTACAGGCTCGTCAAGCAACAACAAATCTTCTGCCGCACACAAAGCTCTTGCTAAGAATACTCTTTGTTGCTGACCGCCTGATAAATTTCGGTAGCAAGCCTTTTTTAAGTCCAAAATATTAAGCTTTTCAAGGCAGTCTTTTGCCTTTTTCTTTTGAGCACGACTGTAGAACGGCATAAATTTTTTGGTGTTTAAAGTTCCTGACAGGACTACTTCCCACACGCTTGCAGGAAAATCCTTTTGAGTAGGAGTTTTCTGGGGAAGATACCCGATTTTTGCCTTGCTGTCAACAAATATCTTACCGCTCGAAGCTTTTTTTAGGCTCAAAAGTCCTTTAATCAAGGTGCTTTTTCCTGACCCGTTTTCCCCGACAATACATAAATAGTCGCCCTTATTTACACAAAATGATAGGTTGTCAATTACGGTTTTTCCCTCGTATGATATGCTCAAATTTTCGCATGAAATCTGCATCAGTACAAAGCCTCCTTAAGTGCGAGGTAGTTTGTTCGCATTAAATGGTAATAGGTAATGCCTGCCTCGAAATCAGCCTTTGATACATTGTGGCAGGAATGTAAAAGCATTGGCTTTGCATTATTATTTTCGCATATAATATTTGCAACCTTTTGGTTTGAAAATTCTGTGTAAAAAACAACAGGAATATTATTTTTCTTCACAAGGTCAGTTAGCTCTGAAATCTTCGATGCACTTGGTTCTGCCTCGCCTGAACAAGACGGAAACGCAGAGTGATAGTTTATGTTATACTCATGAGCTAAATAGCGGAATGGAAATCTGTCACCAACAACAATTTCTTTGCGGGGTGCATTTTCTGTCATGGTGCGGAATTCAAGGTCTAATTCTTCAAGAATTTTTATGAAAGTATCGGAATTTTCCTCAAAAATTAAAGAATTCTCAGGGCTTTTTTCTTTAAAAATCTCTGTAAGTTTGCGGATTATTATAACAGAGTTTGGGATTGACAACCAAACATGTTCATCTGTTTCTATATGGCTGTCAAACATAGACGGGTGAGCGTGTTCTTCCATAATACAGGAAATACCTTCAACTTTGCTTATAGCAAGAGTTGTAACGCTTTCGTCAAGCGAAGACAAAATGTCATCTACCCAATGCTCGGAGTCGCCACCGCCGTAAATAAACACATCAGCGTTCTGGATTTTTAAAATATCCTTTGGTGTAGGCTCAAAGCCGTGAGCTTCTGTGCCGAGAGGTAAAAGCATGGTCACATCTGCGGTTTCCCCTAAAATCTCTTTCGCAAGAGAATACCCGGGAAATGAAACCGATACAACCGATAAACTGTCGGTTGAACTTTCTGGTGCGGTGCAGGAAGAAAGCAGAAGAGAAACTAAAATAAGTAAGCTAAATAATTTCTTCATGTCACACCTCCATAAGTTTACACTTTCCGCACTTGCCGTAAAATACAGTCTTGTGCGGGTTTATTGCAAAGTGATGCTCGTCATTAAAATGAGTATAAAGATGCTCTAAATCAGGACATTTAAATTCTACCATATCCCCGCAGTCCTCGCATTTGAGTAGGAAATTTTCCTGTTCAGCACACGCTTTATAGCACGCAGATAATTCTCCGTCTAAATGATATTTGCGAACCAATCCTTTTGCTTCTAACTTTTCTAAATGTCTGTAGATAGTGGTAAGTCCGATTTCAATATTTTTAGCCTTAAGATGTTCTAAAAGCTCTTTTGCAGTTACATAACGCTCTTTTTGTTCGTTGAGATAGTTTAAAATGGCGTCTTTTTGTTTGGTTTTATAGTCCATAAAAAACCTCCAATTTGAAAATCGTTTTCATTTTACCACTAATTTTAAAAAATGTCAATAAAAAAAGCCGGAATTTCCGGCTTTTTTAAAAGTTTAATAATTTTCTTTTCTAACTTCAAAATAACTTTGGGGGTGCTTGCAAACAGGGCAAACTTCAGGAGCTTTTTTACCCATAACAAGGTGTCCGCAGTTACGGCATTCCCACATGGTCTCCTCGCTCTTTTCAAATACTTTTTGCATTTCTACATTGTTTAGTAATGCTCTGTAGCGCTCTTCGTGGGATTTTTCAATTTCAGCAACTTTTCTGAACTGTTCAGCAAGTTCTGTAAACCCTTCCTCTTCTGCATCTTTTGCAAAGCCTGCGTACATATCAGTCCATTCGTAGTTTTCGCCTTCGGCTGCTCTTAAAAGATTTTCTTTTGTATCAGACAATCCGCCAAGTGCTTTAAACCAAAGTTTTGCGTGCTCTTTTTCGTTGTTTGCGGTCTCTTCAAAAATTGCCGCAATCTGCTGGTATCCTTCTTTTTTTGCAACTGATGCAAAGTAGGTGTATTTGTTTCTTGCTTCGCTTTCCCCTGAGAAAGCTGCCATTAAATTTTTTTCTGTTTTTGAACCTTTTAAATTCATTTTTTTATCCTCCTTTTTATTATGTTAATGATATCATGAAAATTTTTCCATGTCAATAAAAGAATAAATAATTTCCTAAGAAAGCGGTTTTTGTTGCAAAAAATAAAAATGTATGATAAAATAACTTAAGGTGATTATTATGAAATTATTATTTGCATCAGACATTCACGGCTCTTCCAAATACGCAAAAATACTAAAGGATATTTTTGAGTCCGAAAAGGCAGAAAAGTTAATTTTGCTCGGGGATTATCTGTATCACGGCCCGCGTAATGACTTGCCGGATGGATATAATCCTAAAGAAACCCTTTCAATTTTAAACGGAATGAAAGACTCGCTTTTTTGTGTAAGAGGAAATTGTGACGGCGAAGTAGACCAGATGGTTTTGGACTTTCCCATGATGGCAGACTATGCTATGCTTTATTTAAACGGAAAACGCGTGTATATAACTCACGGACATAATTTTAATCCAGAAAATCCATTAAAGATGCAAAAAGGAGATATTTTAATAAACGGACACACTCATGTATGGAAAGCTCAGGAATTTGATGAGTTCACTTATTTAAACCCCGGCTCTGTTACTTTACCCAAAGAGAACCAAAATCATTCATATATGGTATATGAAGATGGAATTTTTACAATTAAATCCATAGATGGCGAAATACTTGCCACAAAGAAAATCTAATCATAAACTATCGTGGCAGGACATAACATGAAAAAGAAAGGCAGGAGAGGATATGAATATTTGTATATATGGTGCATCAAGCAATAAGATTGATAATAAATACTTCGAAGAAACAGAGAAATTGGCGTATGCTCTGGCAAAAGACGGACATAATTTAGTTTTCGGCGCAGGTACAAACGGTCTTATGGGCGCAAGTGCGAGAGGTTTTACAAAAGGTAACGGGGAAGTTATAGGTATTGCTCCCACTTTTTTTGATGTAGACGGTGTTCTCTATGATAAATGCACGAAATTTATTCCAACCGAAACCATGCGCGAGAGAAAAAAGATTATGGAAGATATGGCAGATGCCTTTATAATGGTGCCTGGCGGTCTTGGAACTTTTGATGAATTTTTTGAAATTATAACATTAAAACAGCTTGCAAGACACAATAAACCTGTCGTGATTTATGATATTTTAGGTTATTATGACAAGCTTATGGAATTTATAGACCATTGTATAAAAGAGGGCTTTGTAAGAGAAGACTGCAGAACTTTATACAAAACTTTAGCAAGTCCTGAAGAGGTTATAGAGTATTTAAAAAGCTACAACGAGCCTGTAAAATTGTTTAAGAACTTAAAATAACTTTGGAGATACAAATGATACAAAAACGGATATTAACAATGCAGGATTTATCCTGTTTCGGAAAATGCTCAATAAGTATGTCGGTAGCAGTTTTGTCGGCGTGCGGACACGAGGCGGTTGCTTTACCAACCGCTTTGCTTTCTACTCATACAAGTGAGTTTTCAGGGTACACATTTTTGGATTTAGCTTATGAAGACGATAAAATAATAGAGCATTTTAAAAAGTTAAATCTTAAATTTGATGCAATTTTGATAGGCTATTTAGGTTCAATCCCTTTAATCGAAAGAGCAAAGAAAATTGTTGAAATTTTCGGTAAAGGCGCGGTTGTAGTCGTAGACCCCGCCATGGCAGAAAATGATGTTTTGTACAGCGGATTTGATATGTCTTATGTAAACGCTATGAGAACTTTATGCGAAATGGCAGATTTTATTACACCTAATACCAGCGAATATAAACTTCTTGTTGGAGTAAAAAATGCACGCGTTTTGCAGACAGGCGTTGAAAAAGACGGAATGATAGGCATTAGATTAGACCAAAAAGAATGGTTAAGACCAGCATTTGACGGACAGTTCTATGGTGCAGGAGATGCCTTTTCAAGTGCGTTTACAGGGCTTTATATGAAAACGGGAGAATTGGAAAAATCAATAGAGGGTGCGCTTGATTTTGTGTGGGGAAATATAAATGCGACTCAGGACGAAAAAGAAAAGTATTGGTATGGCACCAAATTTGAACAAAATTTAGAATTTTTAGTTAAATTTAAATAATATCTTGACAAACAAGGCGATGTAATGTATACTATTACTTGGAAATTACGGGGGTGTAGCTCAGCTGGGAGAGCACCTGCCTTGCAAGCAGGGGGTCAGGAGTTCGATTCTCCTCATCTCCACCAATAAAAATAGACACCTAAAAAGGTGTCTATTTTTATTGGCGGGAATGAAAAGGAGAAGAGAACCGCCATAAGGCGGTTCGTTGAGACAGCCAATATGCGAAGCAGATTGGACTGTCGTGTCTCGAATGAGCAAGTTTTTCGGCAAGTGCCGAGGGCAGTCCGAAAAAATGCGAAATGCAGAGTTTCTCCTGAACAGCAAAAAGACACCTAAAAAGGTGTCTATTTTTATTGGCGGGAATGAAAAGGAGAAGAGAACCGCCATAAGGCGGTTCGTTGAGACAGCCAATATGCGAAGCAGATTGGACTGTCGTGTCTCGAAT
>JAFWXG010000177.1 GCA_017523005.1 Clostridia bacterium | reverse complement strand
TGTTTGTCTGTCTCTTTCGCTTTTTGCTTGTGAAAAAGCGTCTGACGACCGAGTTGTAGGTACAATAAACGGAGAAAATATTTATTGCTGGGAGTTTAACTTTTTCCTGTCTAATGTAAAGAGTGAATTGTTATCAGGAGCTAGTGTTTCCTCCGAAGATGAAGAAAAAGATTTCTGGAAATCAGGCGAGATTGACGGAATTCCTGCTAAGAAAATCGCTTTGGATAAAGCTTTTGAACAGACCGTTTTGTTTAAGCAAAAACTTATGCTTGCAAGAACAAGCGGAATTACTTTAGATGCCGATATGAAAAAGGCTGTAAATTCTGCAATTCTTGAAATTCAAAATTCGTTTGGAGGAGAAGACGCACTTAAAAAAGAACTTCATGCAAATGGTCTTACACTTGACAACTACAAAGCCTTGATGGAAAATTCGTACCTCGTTGATGCCTATGCTTCAAAGCTTGCAGAAGATGGCACAATAAAGGCAACACCTGAAGAAATTGAAAACTATTATAATGAAAACGCAAAAGCATTAAGACAGGAAGTAACTGCAAAGCACATTTTGTTCTCGATTGTAGACCAAAATCAACAACCAAAACCTGAAAATGAACAACAACAGGCAAAAGACCTTGCTGAAAAGGTTTATAAAGAAATTATAGACGGAACAACAGATTTCGACACAGCAATGAATCAGTATTCCGAAGACCCGGGTCTTGAAACAAATCCTGACGGATATACATTTTCGAGAGGACAGATGGTAGAAGTTTTTGAAACAACCGCATTTAATGCTGAAATAGGCGAAATTAAAGAGCCTGTTTTGTCAGATTTTGGCTGGCATATTATATATGTAACTGATGCTCAGGTTCCCACACTGGAAGAGGTTTCTCTCGAAATTGAGCAGTATATTTTAAGTACCACCTTCCAGTCTTTCGTTGAAAGCAAAGCAGATACATTCAGCATTGAAAAAGACGAAAAAACATTATCATCGGTTGAATTTTAATACAAAAAATGAGATGCGTCATGCATCTCATTTTTTTATTTCTCCTGATAATATGTACATTTTTTCTTCATGGGGTTTTATTTCTTTATTTTCAACATCTGCCCAGTCTTCAGGTTTTACTTCTTCAAAAGATACGCTTATAGCTTCCATCGGACATCCCCAATGTTTTAAAAATACATCGCTTATCTCCTTTGCAACTGTCTTTTTAATCTCCTCATCTTTTGGATACGCTTTTATTGCAATATATGGCATTCTCAATCCTCCTTTTTGTTTACTAAAAAGCATCCCTTATATTGGGATGCTTCTTTAATTGTTTAAAACTATTATTTAACCATGTTAGCAACTTCTGCAGCAAAGTCGTCTTCTTTCTTAGCCAAACCTTCGCCTTTTTCAAAACGAACATAGTTTGTTAATTTAACGCCTTTAGATGCAAGGTATGCTTCTACTTTGAAATCGCCATTCTTAACGAATTCCTGCTGTAACAAGCAGTTCTGTTCGAAGAATTTATTGATTTTACCTGTAACCATTTTTTCCAAAATGTTTTCAGGTTTATTAGCGTTTTTCGGGTCTTCTTTCATTTGAGCCAAGATGATGTTCTTTTCATGTTCAACATCTTCAGCAGGAACTGTATCTTTAGAAAGATATAAAGGATTGATTGCTGCAATCTGCATTGCTGCATCGCGAGCAGCTTCATATTTTTCTTCAGTATCAAGCGCGCCTTCTGCTTCAACCAAAACACCAATTCTGCCTGCAGCGTGGAGGTATGTGCAAACATTACCCTCAACACGAGCAAATCTTCTGATGTTCATGTTTTCGCCGATTTTTGCAATCAAAGCTGTTAAGATATCACCAATTGTCTGACCATCAACTACAACTGCCTTTAATGCTTCAACATCTTGAGGGTTGTTGTCAGCAACAGCTTTTGCTACCATGTTAACAAATCCTAAGAATTCGTCATTCTTTGCAACGAAGTCGGTTTCAGAGTTAACTTCAACCAAAACTGCAACAGTTTTTGCATCGTTCATGTAGTTCATTACGATACCTTCGGAAGCAATTCTGCCTGCTTTTTTAGCAGCAGTTGCAAGTCCCTTTTCACGCAAGAACTCAATAGCTTTATCCATATCGCCATCTGTTTCGGTTAATGCTTTTTTGCAGTCCATCATACCGCAGCTGGTGATTTCTCTTAATTTCATTACATCTTTTGCTGTAAATGCCATAATAAAATTACCTCCTGATTATTCCTGTACTGCATCAGTTGCTTCATCTTCTGCTTCTTTCGCAAAAGATTCACCCTGTCTGCCTTCTAAAATAGCATCGGAAATTGCAGAAGCAATGAGTTTTACTGCACGGATTGCATCGTCATTTCCCGGGATTGGGAAGTCAACTTCTTCAGGGTCACAGTTTGTATCAACAATAGCAACAATCGGAATGTTTAATTTGTGTGCTTCGGAAACAGCGATTTTTTCCTTCTTGGGGTCAACAATGAACATACAAGCAGGAATATCTTTCATTTCCTTAATACCGCCAAGGTATTTTTCAAGCTTTTCTTCTTCATTCTTCAAGTTGATAACTTCTTTTTTAGGTAAAATGTTGAAGATACCGTCTTCTTCCATTTTGTAGAGCTGTTTTAAACGCTCAATTCTCTTTTTGATTGTACCGAAGTTAGTAAGCATACCGCCAAGCCATCTTGCGTTTACATAGTACATACCAACGCGTTCTGCTTCTTCTTTGATAGAGTCCTGTGCCTGCTTTTTGGTACCAACGAATAATACTTCGCCGCCGTTAGCTGCAATGTCTCTTACGAAAGAATATGCTTCTTCAACTTTCTTTACGGTTTTCTGCAAGTCAATAATGTAGATACCGTTTCTTTCAGCAAAGATATACTCTGCCATTTTTGGGTTCCATCTTCTTGTCTGGTGACCGAAGTGAACACCTGCTTCGAGCAATTGTTTCATAGAAATAACTGCCATTTTACTACACCTCCGTGGTTTTAAAAAATTTTTCCTCCGCATACCCTTAAAACCCAACCGTCAACCAAAGCTTTGGCACCATACGATTAGTAGATATGCGTGCGTATTTTTACCGCCATAGTAGTATAACAGAATTTTACAAAAAAATCAAGTGTTTTTTAAAAATTTTTTAAAATAATTCCTTATATATGCATCGCTTGATTTTTAAGTGTTTTTATGGTATGATATAATTACTAAAATATTGGAGGAATTTATGGAACATATAAGCTCTCCCGCACACATAAAAGCAATCATGCAGGCAAACGGTCTTACATTTCACAAAGGTCTTGGTCAAAACTTTCTGTTTGACGATTTCTTTTTGTCAAAAATTGTAGACAGCGCCGATATCACAGGCGAAGATACAGTTCTTGAAATTGGTCCGGGACTTGGTGTTTTAACTACCCGTCTTGCAGAAAAAGCCAAAAAGGTTATTGCAGTTGAAATCGACCAGAATATTGTTCCCGTTTTGCAAAAGCTTACTGTAGCTTACAACAATATAGAAATCATTAACAAAGATATTTTAAAGACAGATTTGAAAGAAATTCTGCCAGAAAACGAAAAAGTTAAGGTGGTTGCAAACCTGCCGTATTATATAACTTCTCCCATAATCATGAAGCTTTTAACAGAAACAAGCTCTATTTCAACTAT
>JAFWXG010000176.1 GCA_017523005.1 Clostridia bacterium | reverse complement strand
GGGTACTTTTGCGTGTAAAACAGGGCGAAAGAGGCTTAAGGCAGTCTGACGCCCTGTTTCAGCAGATAGAAAATTTACCAGCGCTGACAAGAAAAGCGCTTTTTGGCGTTGATAAAAACGGAAACAAGGCTTTGATTGAAAGTTCTGATTTGGATATAAGGAATTTTAAAAAGCACAAAACCATAACATTCGGCAAGGCGCAGGGAATTTTGTATAAAACAGAAAACAATGCAAACACATTTGAGGGCAGTGTAGGGACTGCTTTTGGATATCCCAAAGAAAAAGCAGTCGCAAAATACACACAGACAACAGAAAAAGCTATGAGCGGTAAACAAAGCGGAAAGCTTGAATTCTCCTTTTCAAATGGGGAAGAAACACAAGGTGCGTATCTGGAGTTTTCAAACCCCATAAATGCCACAGCTGATATGAACTATTTAGGGGTATGGGTGTACGCACCATGTGAAAATTATCAGGCGCTTAAAATAGAGGGAGAAAACGAGCAGGGAGAAACTGTAAGAGCGACTTTGACTGACAGTATGGAATTTTCAGGGTTTAAATATTTAACTTGCAAAATCCCTGACAGTATGAAAACAATTAAAAGGATTTATGTTGTTCAAAACACCAAAAAGGGAGCCGTTTCTTCTTATATATTATTAGATAATCTTGAATTATTAGAGCAGGATATAAAGCTTCCATATTTAGAACAGAGCGTAAAAATGCCCGAAGGGATAAAGGGCATAACCATATCTGTTTCAGCAGAAAAATTGCCAAGAAACACTCTTTTGTCAAGAATTTATGATGCATCATTAACCAAAGGTATTGAGAAGCTTAATGCAAGCCTTAAATTAGACTTAAATACTCCCCAAAAATTTGAACTTTCCAATATAAACGGAATGGTATTTGCAGTAAATGACAAAGGCGTAACGGGGGCTGACAAAACACAGTGGTCTGAGTTTTTAAGTTTGGTAAAATCAGATAAAAAGACCTTGGTTATAGGTGCTCCGTGCGATTTAAACGAACTACCTAACAATCAGGGCGAAATCATAAGAAAAGAATTAGAAAATGCGTCAAAAACAAAACAGGTAATTTTGCTTGTTGCAGGAAGTGTTAACAAAACAGAAAAGGTAAACGGTATAACAAAGGTTTCTGTTTCAGGTTTAAAATTTAATAACGCATATATGTTTAAAGACCAGATGAAATATATGTGTTATGCAAATATTACTGTTGCAGATAATGATATGTCTGTTAAGTTTGAGAGGGTATACAATGATTGATTTTGAAGAGTTGAAAAAGGAAACGGGATTTTACAGCTACGGGATTTCAAAGACTGAATATATGGGATTAAATTATGCCATTTCTTTGGTGTTCAGGTTGTCTGACTTTATTGTTGACAACATCAAAGACGGCCCGACTTATGAGTATTTTCATCACTACCGAACTGTAAATTCTGCTATCGACAGAGCGATTTATCTGCTCGGCACAAAAATTCAGGAAGAGGGATATAAATATCTTCCTGTTGCCGCCTCTCAAACTGTTGGCGGGCATACCACAATGCGTGGACTTTTTTCACACAAACAGGCGGCGGCAAGGGCAGGGCTTGGTGTTATAGGGCGAAACGCTTTGTTTATTGCAAACGGTGTCGGACCTAAAGTAAGACTTGGAACGATTTTTACTGATATGCCGTTTGAGAATGCAAAAGAAGAAATTCCAAAGGGGTGCATAGGATGCGGAAAATGTGCGTCTCTTTGCCCTGCGGGTGCAATTTACAACATAGATTTTGACCCTAATCATCCCGAAAAGGATTTGTTAGACAGAACGCTCTGTTCTGACCACATGAAAAAAGCCTATCAGCATATCGGGAGGGGGTCTGTGTGCGGAATTTGTATGGCGAACTGTCCGCACAAGTAAAATGTGAATAAAATTTTTCACAATTTTCATACAATTTGCAAATTTTGGTGCTAAACTACTAAATGGATAGGAGGGAATTTTATGCAGAAAATTTTGATTGCTGATGACGAAGCAAGAATTCGTGATATTTTAAAAGAGTATTTGGATTTTGAAGGCTTTTCGTATGATGAAGCGGAAGACGGCTTGCAAGCTGTTAATATGATAAAAGAAAATTCGTATGATTTGGTAATATTAGATATCATGATGCCTAAAGTTGACGGTTTTACTGCGCTTCGTGAAATACGAAAATTTTCTAAAGTTCCCGTTATAATGCTTAGTGCAAGAGCAGAAGAATACGACAAGCTTTTCGGCTTTGAAATGGGTGTTGATGACTACATAACAAAACCATTCAGTCCAAAAGAAGTTATGGCAAGAATAAAGGCGGTTTTAAAAAGGACAAGCCACAATGAAGAAACATCAAACAGCGTTATTGTTATAGGCGGGCTTGAAATTGATGAAACAAGCAGAAAAGTGCTTGTCGACGGCGCTGTTGCATCTCTTACTCCTAAAGAATTCGATATATTGCTGTTTATGGCGAAAAATAAAGGAGTAGTTTTTTCAAGAGAAAAGATATTAGAAAAAATCTGGGGATATGAATTTTTTGGGGAAGACAGAACAGTAGATACCCATATAAAAATGCTTAGAAACAGCTTAGGAAAATATAGAAGTCTTATCAAAACTGTATGGAGTGTAGGATATAAGCTGGAGGAGGATTATGAAGAAAATCAGAAGTAAGGTTTGCTTTTATATGCTTCTCCATATCAGTATCATTTTAGTGTTGATTTGGCTTTTGCAGGTAACCTTTTTGCAACCGCTATACGAACATTACAAGGCACAGGATGTTAAAAAAATCCAACAGCAGATGGTAAGAAATTTTAATTATAAGGATGTTGACGAGGCGTACCGCTCTATCTGGGAGATAGCACAGGAAAACGAAATGTATGTGGCAATTTATAATTCAAATCGCGAACCTGTCATGACACCCTTTATGTTCACAGATATCAGTATCAGCGATACAAGGTTTATCGGCCCACTCTTAAATAATTATCAGACATTTTTAAACCGTGCGGTTGACGAAATGCAACGGAAAGACAGCGGTAATTATGTATATTACGGAAAAAAGGGAGACCCTTTTATTGTAGTAGTAAGTGAAATTTCGGCTAAAGACGGAACATACTACATTTTATCCCGTGCGCCGTTAGAGCCTGTCAAGGCGACAGGAGATATAATAAAGAGAAATTATCTGATGATTTTAATTGTTGGGTTCTTTATATCGGTTTTATTTGCATTCTTGCTGTCAGAACATATTTCAAAACCTATTCATGCACTTTCAAAAGGCGCAAAGGCAGTCGCAGGCGGAGATTTGAACTATGTTGTTCCTGAAGACGAAAACGATTCAGAGGTCAGCGTGCTTATAAGAGATTTTAATCAAATGACCAAAGAATTGTCAAAGGTTGACAAAATAAGAAAAGATGTAATTGCAAATGTTTCTCATGAGTTAAGAACACCCCTTACTTTAATTAAAGGGTACGCGGAAACTATCCGTGATTTAACTGGAGATAACGCAGAAAAGAGAGAAAAACAGCTTGATGTTATTGTAGATGAAACCGACAGACTGTCTTTGCTTATCAGCGATATGTTGGATTTATCAAGACTTCAGGCGGACGCAGTTACTTTTAATAACAGGCAGTTTAATCTTTCCAACATGATGGAAAGAATTTGTAAAAGATATGAGTATTTTAAGGAAAAGGGATACACATTTAAAACGGAAATTGAACCAGATGTTTATGTAACTGCTGATGAGGGAAGAATTGAACAAGTCCTTTTAAACCTTATAGATAATGCTATAAATCACAGCGGGGAACAGGCAGAGATAACAATAAAACTTGTTGGCGGAACGGAGCCTGAAGTCAGAGTTGTAAACACAGGCGAACAAATTCCCGAAGAGGAAATAAAATATATCTGGGACAGATTTTATCATATTGACAAATCAGGGAAACGGAGAGTGACAGGAACGGGAATAGGACTTTCCATTGTCAAAGAAATTTTAGAAATTCACAAATTCGCATACGGCGTTTTGAGTAACGAGCAGGAAACAACCTTCTGGTTTAAGTGTAAATAAAAAAACAGGTGCGTCTGCACCTGTTTTTTAGTCTATTTTTTCTACTTTTAAAAGGTTTGTGTTTCCTGATGTATCAATCGGGATACCTGCGGTAATAACCACCATATCTCCTTTTTCTACCAAGTTTACCTTCTTTGCACATTTTATTGAATGCTCAAACAGCTTGTTGTAATCTTTTTCAAATTCAGTCAGGACAGGATAAACACCCCATGACAACGAAAGCTGATTGAATGTTTTTTCCTGATGTGTAGCACAAATAATTGGCTCTAAAGGTCTGAATTTTGACATTCGTCTTG
>JAFWXG010000175.1 GCA_017523005.1 Clostridia bacterium | reverse complement strand
TTGTCTGAATTTAGCCATTAGTTTCTCCTTTTACTGCTCGATTTCTTCCATAATGAAGCTTTCAACAACATCGCCTTCTTTGATGTCGTTATAATTTTCAATACCAACACCGCATTCGTAACCGCTTGCAACCTCTTTAGCGTCATCTTTAAAGCGTTTTAATGAGCTTAGCACGCCTTCATGAACTACAATACCATCGCGAACGATACGAACCTGTGAATTTCTTGTAATCTTACCGTCTGTAACATAAGAACCGCCAATAGTACCAACACCTGACACCTTAAATGTCTGGCGGATTTCAGCATGACCTAACACTTTTTCTTTGAATTTAGGTTCAAGCATACCCTTCATAGCAGCTTCAATTTCTTCAATCGCATCGTAAATAATGCGGTAGAGACGGATTTCTACACCAGAATGCTCTGCAGATGAAATAGCATTTGCATCAGGACGAACATTAAAGCCTACAATAATAGCATTAGATGCAGACGCGAGCATAATATCAGATTCATTAACCGCACCAACACCGCCATGAATTACACGAACTCTTACTTCTTCGTTTGAAAGTTTTTCCAAAGACTGTTTTACAGCCTCAACAGAACCCTGAACATCGGCTTTTACAACAATGTCAAGTTCTTTCATCTTACCTTCTTCTATCTGGCTGAATAATGAGTCTAATGATGCTTTTTGTGTAGCTGCCAAAGCCTCTGCTTTAGCACGATTAGTTCTTTCTTCAGCAACATCGCGTGCTTTCTTTTCATCTTCTACAACATAGAACAAATCGCCTCCGTCAGGAACCTGAGACATACCTAAAATCTCAACAGGAACAGACGGACCTGCTTCTGTAATTCTTCTGCCCTTATCGTCAATCATAGCACGGATTTTACCTACACAAGTACCGGCTACCAAAACATCACCGATTTTAAGTGTACCATTTTGTACCAATACTGTAGCGACAGGACCTCTACCTTTATCGAGTTTAGACTCAATAACAGAACCTCTTGCCTGACGATTTGGATTAGCTTTAAGCTCTGACATATCTGCAACAAGAAGAACAGTTTCTAAAAGTTCGTCCATGTTTGTACCATGTTTTGCAGATACATTTACACAAATTGTGTCTCCGCCCCATTCTTCAGGGATAATTCCGTGTTCAGTCAATTCCTGACGAACTCTGTCTGGGTTTGCACCCTCTTTATCAATCTTGTTAATTGCAACAATTACGCTGACATTTGCTGCTTTTGCGTGGTTGATTGCTTCAATAGTCTGTGGCATGATACCGTCATCTGCAGCAACAACCAAAATTGCAATATCAGTTACCATAGCACCGCGGGCACGCATAGCTGTGAACGCTTCGTGACCCGGAGTATCTAAAAATGTGATATCTCTATCTTTTACACGCGCACGATAAGCACCGATGTGCTGTGTAATACCACCCGCTTCTCCTGCAGTTACATTTGTATTTCTGATATAGTCCAAAAGACTTGTTTTACCATGGTCAACATGTCCCATAACTACAACAACAGGAGAACGAGGTACCAAATCTTCTTCTTTGTCCTCTAAATCCATCATAATAGATTCTTCTGCTGTTATAATTACTTCTTTCTTTACATCTGCATCAAATTCTTCTGCAACAATACAAGCTGTATCAAAATCTATTATATCACTTACAGATGCCATCATACCCAAAGTCATTAACTTTTTAATAACATCTACAGCTGTCTTTTTAAGTCTTGACGCAAGTTCGCCAACTGAAATTTCATCAGGAACTTCAATTTCGAGTTTAACAGGCTTTGGAATTTCCTTTTTAACAGGCTGTTGCATTTGCTTGTTAAATCTGTCTTTTTTGCTCTGGAATTTAGAATTGTTGTTCTTTTTGATTTTCTGTTTAGTCTGAACATTATCCTTAATTCTGCCTGACACCATTTCTTCTTCAATCTGTTCAACCTTTTGAATACGACTTACATCAACCGCTTCGGAACGGGTGTTTACAACAACTGATACTCTCTCCTGTTTCGGTTTTTCAGAATGAGGTTTACGCTCTTTTTCTTTCTTCTGAAAAGGAGGTGGTGTAGGTTGACCTGGCTTTTTATCCTTTTTCTGGTCTTTTGCTTCTGCAGGCTTTAACTCTTCCTTTTTAGGTTTAACTTCTTCTTTAATTTCTTCAATTTTGTAATTTAAATTCTTGTTAGGAATCTTAAATTCTCCGCCCTTATCAAATTTTTTGGTTAAAATTTCAAATATGATATTTAACTGCATTTCGTCTAATACAGTAGCATGACTCTTTGCGGGAACTTCATTTTTTTCCAACATCTCCATAAGTTCTTTGCTGGTAACTTCCAAGTCTTTTGCCAGTTGGCTAACTTTGATTTTTTCTAACATATTGTATCCTCGCTTTCCTGTATCACTTTTGCAAAGCCTGCATCACAAACAACACAAACACTGCGATATTCTTTGCCTACACTTTTTCCAAGTTCAAATTTGTCTTTTACGAAAACTACAGGCAATCCTTTATTTTTAAAATTCTTTATTGTCGCTTGTGCTGCATCCTCTGCAAGAATTATCAGCTTCGCTTTTTTTGTGCTGACTGCTTTTTCGCACAAATCAATTCCTGTTATTACCTTACCTGCTCTCATTGCCATTCCAAGCATTCTAAGGCGTTTACTGTTTTGCATTATTTAAACTCCTCATATAATTCATTATAAATTTCTTCAGGGATACTTGATTTTAGCAGTCTGTTAAACTGGTTGGTTTTTTTTGCCTTGTCAAGACATTCCTTACTGCATATATATGCTCCTCTGCCGCCTGTTTGGTTGTTTTTGTCAACAATAATTTCATTTTCCTTACGACATATCCGAATTAAATGAGTTTGATGTATTTTATTTCTGCAGCCTGCACACATTCTTAAACGAACTTTATCGTTCATACTTTATAAACCTCTGATTAAAATTCTAAACTAATATTTTCTTCAGGCTTTATGTCGATTTTCCAGCCTGTTAATTTTGCTGCAAGTCTTGCATTCTGTCCCATTTTACCGATTGCTAAAGACAACTGGAATGATGGTACCATTACACGGTATGCATTTGGTTCTTCAAGCTCATCAATGGACAATACCTGTGCAGGACTTAAAGCTGCTGCGATAAATTCCTTTGCATCAGAACTCCAGCGAACAACATCAATCTTTTCTCCGCCTAAAGCATCAACTACGACCTGAACACGAGAACCTTTCTGACCCACGCAAGCGCCTACAGGGTCAACATTAGGATTTTCTGCGTAAACAGCAATCTTTGTTCTTGAACCTGGTTCGCGTGCGATAGATTTGATTTCTACAGTACCGTCAGCAATTTCAGGAACTTCATTTTCAAACAATTTTCCAACAATACCTGAATTTGTTCTTGAAACCACAATATCTGCACCAAAAGTTGTTTTATCAACCTTTGCAACATATAATTTTAATTTATCACCGATTTTGATATCTTCGCCCTCTATCTGCTCGTTTGCAGGCAAGATAGCTTTGCTGATACCGATATCAACAATAATACTTTTGCTGTCTTTCTGGATAACTATACCTGTTACTACTGAATTAACTTTCTTTTTGTATTCAGTAAACATTTTACCGCTTTCTGCTTCACGGATTTTTTGTAATACTGTCTGTTTTGCATTCTGTGCAGCGATACGGCCGATAGGTGTCGGGTCAATTTCTTCTACAACAACATCGCCAATTTCATATTCGGGGTTTATTGCTTTAGCTTCATCTAAATCATATTCCCCTTCCTGACCTAATCCGTTTTCTACTACTGTACTCTGTTTAAACACACGAAAAGATCCGTCTTCTCGGTTCATTTCAACTTTTACATCTGCACCGTGCAAAGCTACATTCTTCTTATATGCAACCGCAAGTGCCGCTTCAATTGCCTCAAAAAGATATTCCTTATCAATACCTTTTTCTCTTTCTAACTGCGATATCGCACCAATCAATTCTGCTGTATTCATTTTTCAAAATCCTCCTTTAAAAGTCTATTGCAAGTCTTACAACTGCAATATCTTTATTATTTATTGTTAAAATTTCATTATTTTCTGTTTGTAATTCTAAACATTCTTCGTTTCTTGAAACAAGTGTTCCTGTAATTTGTTTAGACCCATCAACTGCTTTGAATAGTTTTACATTTACCTTTGAACCTTTAAAGCGGTCAAAATCAACCTGTCTTTTAAGCTGTCGTTCAAGACCTGGAGATGAAACCTCAAGATAATATCCTTCAGAAATGGGGTCTTCTTCATCTAAAGCATCACTTAAAGGTCTTGAAACTGCCTCACAGTCGTCTATGCTTATTCCTCTTTCATAGTGGTCGATATAAACTCTTAAATAGTAATCAGGCCCCTCTTTTTTAAACTCTACATCATAGATTTCAAGTCCGATTTCTTTTGCAATAGGCTCTGCAATTTTCCATACTGCATCTTCTACTTTGCTTGCCAATTATTTCGCCGCCTTTCTAAAAAAACTCGCAATACAAAATCAAAAGAGCGGGTTAATACCCACTCTTTCCAAAGTCTTATCATTAAAGCTACATTTAGTATACCATCTTTTTACCTAAAAATCAA
>JAFWXG010000174.1 GCA_017523005.1 Clostridia bacterium | reverse complement strand
TCGTTCTTACAGAGACAGCTGACAAGTATGACGTTATCACAACCGTACGCGGTGGTGGTTTCACAGGTCAGGCTGGTGCAATCCGTCACGGTGTTGCAAGAGCGCTTTTAGATGCTGATGAATCTTTCAGAGCAATCCTTAAAGCTGAAGGTTTCTTAACAAGAGACCCAAGAATGAAGGAAAGAAAGAAGTACGGCTTGAAAGCTGCAAGAAGAGCTCCTCAGTTCAGCAAAAGATAATTTATTTTCGATTATCAAAATCCCACAACACATGTTGTGGGATTTATTTTTTTAGACTATTTAGATTTTTTTCTAAATAGGTATTGACTTTTCGTTTTAAATATGTTATATTCTATTTAGATGAATATCTAAATACTATTAAGGAGGGTAAAATTATGGGGATAAACGAAACACTAAAAGCTGTATCTGACCCTGTGAGAAGAGATATTCTTCAAATGTTAAAATCAGGTAGAAAATCTGCCGGCGAAATCGCTGAACATTTTAATTTAACCGGTGCTACGGTTTCGTATCATCTGTCAAAATTGAAAAGTGCAGACCTTATCACAGAACAAAAATGCAAAAACTATATCTATTATGACCTTAACACTTCGGTATTTGAAGAAGTTCTGGCATGGATTTACGCTTTAGGAGGTAATGAAAAATGAAATTTATTAAATGGAAAAGTATGATAATAACCTCTATAGTGTGCCTCTTACCTATTCTTTTAGGTGTTACATTATGGGACAAGCTGTCTGATACGATGGCAATTCATTTTAATATAAACAATGAACCTGATAACTTTGCCGGAAAAGGATTTGTAGTCTTCGGATTGCCTATTTTGATGATGTTTTTACAAATCATCTGCTGTCTTATAAATGATATAAATGCTAAAAAACATGGCGAGAGAATAAAATTTGAAAATGCGACAAAATGGATAATACCAATTATGACAATCATTTTGCAGATTGTAACTTTATGCTACGGAATGGGATTTAATATCGACATCAGAAAAGTTACCACTGTAATTGTAGGATTTATTTTCCTTGTAATTGGTAATTATCTTCCTAAGTTTGACTACATCAAAAATTATGACATAGAGGCTGAAAAAGCAAAGAAAATAAACAGATTTATAGGATATGAAACTGTTATTATGGGTATTTTGAGTTTCATAACATTATTTTTACCACCAATCTCAACAGTAATATGGTTGATATTGCTGATTCCCTACTCCATCATCACTATAATATACGCTATTAAAAATGCTCGATAAAGAAAAACCGACAGAATATTCTGTCGGTTTTTTAGCTATGTTTAACGGATCCGGTTTACTTAATTAGTCCTTATCCTTTTAACATCTTTTATCTTTTAATAACAACTTCACATTTGTCAGTTAATGTGACTGCTTTTGTTTTACCTTGGTATGTAACCTCTACCTGTTTAGGAGTATCTCCGCAAACAACAGAAAGATTTAGTACAACTTTTTTGTCGTCCCATTCAACAGACGCTTCTGCACCTAACACTATGCGTAAACCTGTCATTTTTCCCTTATTCCAATCTTCAGGACATGCAGGGAGAAGAGCTAAATTGATTTTTCCGTCGTTAGCGTTGCTCTGCAAAATCATTTGTGATATACCCATTGTAAAACCAAAGTTACCGTCAATCTGGAAAGGGGCATGTCTGTCCATGAAGTTCGGGTATACTGAATTTTTAATAACTTTATCAACAAAGTAGCTTGTTTCTTCGGCATCAGCAAGAGAAGCAAACAAATTTATCATCCAAGCACCGCTCCAGCCTGTGTATCCACCGCCGTTTGCTACTCTAATATCAAGCGATTTGCGGGATGCTTCTAAAATCTCTTTATCTCTTTTTAAAATGTCATACGGGAATATTCCGCACAAATGAGAAACATGACGATGACCTCTGTCGTATTCCAAATACTCTTTATCCCATTCCAAAAGCTGACCTTCTGTTCCTATTTCAAATGGCGGGAATTTTTTGAGCATTTCGCTCATTTTTGAAATCATTTCGTCTTTATCACCTAGTATTTCTGCAGCTTTGATGGTGTTTTCAAACAAGTCAGTTATAATTACATTGTCCATCACAGACATCTTTGTTACAGAACAGCGATTTCCCTCAAAGTAGTATGTATTTTCAGGAGATACCGATGGTAATGTTACCAAATAACCCTCATTATCTTCAATCATGAACTCAACAAAGAACTGTGAAGCTTTTTTCATGATTGGATATGAGAAATTTTTCAGAAATTCTTTATCAAGTGTATACAGATATCTTGTCCAAAGATTTTGACAAAGCCATGCACCGCCGACAGGCCAAAGTCCCCAATCGGGTTCCCCGCTTCCAGGAGTTGTTTTGCGCCATAAATCCACATTATGATGGCACACAAATCCGTTACAATTATAAAACTCTTTTGCTGTTTTTTCGCCCGAAACGGATATTTCTTCAAGCATCTTCATAAGCGGTTCGTGACACTCTGAAAGATTACAGGGTTCTGCAAGCCAATAATTCATCTGTGCATTTATGTTTACTGTGTAGTCACTACACCACATCGGAGAAACCTTGTTATTCCAAATTCCCTGTAAGTTTGCAGGTTGACTTCCAGGAGTTGATGATGCAATCAAAAGATATCTTCCAAACTTGAAGAGCTGTTCTATAATCGCATTGTTCTTTATTCCTTTTTTATAGTCATTCAGCATATCTTCAAGATATGTTTCTTTGCTTCCCGAAAGAGAAAATGTCATTCTGTTGTAAAGATTTGAATGATATTCTACATGGTCGTTATAAACCTTGTCGAACCCATCTTTTAATACTTTCTCTGTTCTCTCTTTACATACACCGATGATGTCCTTGTTTTTGTCAGGCAGAACATTCCACGCAACAAAATTTGTTTCTCCTGTAATAATAAGTTTTAACTCTTTAGCTTGCTTAACAATGATTTTATCATCAGAAACTAACACTTCTCCATCAGATACGGCTTTGACATTTATTCCACAGGTCAATGAATTTTCTTTGTAAAGAAGCGGAAAGTCAAGTTTCATTCTTTTATTTGTAGTAGGTGCATAACATAAAGCACTCAAGGTATCATTTTCAAGTGATACACTATGTTTTAAATATGTATGGTAGAAAACACCAAAATCACACGGCAAATCTGTTTTAAGTTCAAAGATAAGTGCGTTATGAGGATATGATATATAAGTGTTTCTTATTTGTTTGTTAATGGAATGAAGCATATCATCATAAAGGTATTCTTCAGTCGCAATTCCTGTTGACATATCCAATGTCATCTCGCCTTTTTTGATTGTATGATAATTACAGTCAATTCTTTCTACAATTACATCGCCTGCCGGTATATAAAGAGCCGCGTCTTTGTTATGAAGAAGCTTTTCTCTGGCTAATTGCTGAGCCTCAAAGTTTTTGCCTGCTAAATATAATTCCTGAAATTCCTTGATGTATTTTTCGCGTCCTTCAACTGTATCGTCACGAACAGTATCAGACCAGAAAGTATCAACATTCAATGCAAGTTTTTCAATTTCATATCCGCCGTAAACTGAAGCACCTAAATGCCCGTTTCCAATAAGCATGGATTCTTCCCATCGATTCGCCGGATGTTTAAATTTTAATATGTCACTCATTACACTTTACTCCTCATTATCATAGTTATTTTATTTTACCATAAAAGTAATTGTAAAGTAAAGGAAATAAGTAAAATAAATTAAATTTATTTTTTAAGGCAGAGCTTTTTGTTGCTCTGCCTTAAATAGTTAATAAAATTTCTTCTTATCTTTAAGTTCGTTAAGCTGGTTCATAATCTCCCCAAAGCGTTGAAAATGAACAATTTCGCGTTCTCTTAAGAAACGGAGCGGGTCAATTACATCAGGGTCATCAGCTAAATCCAAAAGATATTCATAAGTCGAACGAGCTTTTTGCTCTGCACCCATATCCTCTGCAATATCTGTAATCGGATCGCCTTTTGACTGCATTGAAAACGCATTGTAAGGAACTCCCCCTGCCGACATCGGATATACACCTAATCCGTGGTCTACATACATAGGACCGTATTCCCTTGCGATCTGCTCATCAGGAACACATCTTAACAGTTGTCGAACCATAGTTCCCACCATTTCGAGGTGAGCAAGCTCTTCCGTGCCTATATCAGTTAAAAGCCCTTTTGCTTCTTGTGTTGGCATTGCATATCTTTGAGATAAATATCTCAGCGATGCACCAAGTTCACCGTCTGGTCCGCCATACTGGCTTATGATGAGTTTTG
>JAFWXG010000173.1 GCA_017523005.1 Clostridia bacterium | reverse complement strand
AGCTGTCTTGATTTCTATATATCCGGACTTAAATTCTGCATCTTCACCGATAAACTTGTCGACAAATACAGATTTAAAGGTAGCTTCCTTCGGAGCACTCAAAACATCCATATACACACGAAACGAAGCATAAGCCTCGTTATTTTTTATGGCAAGAGATGGGTAATAAGTATATGTGAGATATATTCCCTCACTGTTGTATAGTGCAGAGAATTTTTCGAGTACATCTGTAAATATTGTTGGGAAGCTTCTGGTAAATTCATAATCATGAACCCCGTCACTCAAATCCCACGCAATTTCATATACTTCTTTTGGAACAGATTCTAAGATTACAGGATAGTTATCTGCATTATTAGGATAATTTGTAAATAATTTTAATATTTTTTCATCTTGCTTTGTGCTATTTACATAAGACACCTTAATTCCAACGCACTCATCAATCTGAAGCAAGATTTTGCCTAAATCTCCTAAAGTAAGCTTTCTATTATAATCGAGCGTACCATTTGAATTAAATTCAAGACCGAGGCCCTTAGCAAACTTAAGTGCAAACATTTTATTTCCTGTTGCATCTATTCCCGGATAACCCAAATTGTCTAAATCAATCCCGGTATTGCTTTTACCTACAGTCGCCATAGCTAAAGCTGCAAAAGCATCGCCTAAAACAGCAACTTTTTCAACATCACTTTTTGAATAGCTATCACTTCCAAGATAGTTCGTTGCAACAAATGCCCATTCTTTACCAAATTTACATTTTTCAGCGTCAGAAGGATAACCTAACAATAAAGGTTCATTCTCCCCAACTTCAAGACGCATAGTTGCCATAGCTAATTCACCATTAGTAATTTCCCTTGATAAATCAGATAAATCTCCATCAACTAAGTCTGTTTGATTTAAAATAAGTCTTACTAAATCTTCTGATACAGTATTTTCAAAGTCAATTTTGGCAGCAGAAGAGTAGTTTCTTCCCCTTATAATAAGAGTAGCCGCCTCTGCACGGGTTAAAGGTTCATTAAGGCGAAGGTTTAAACCGTCATCGCCAATCATGATTCCGTAGCTGTACCCCCATGCAACAGCGGATTTGTTTTTCCAGCCATCTATAACAGCACCAGGGGCAACCATTCCTTCAGGCTTGCCGTTTCTCGCCCAAATCATTTCTATTACCTCGCCTCTTAAAATTGGCTTGTCAGGTAAAAATGAATTGCCTTCAGTAATTAAACCAGAAGACATAATATAATCATAACCCCAATGTTCTTTATTCACATCATCATAATCTGTTTCTCTGATTTCAGGTCCAATTCCAATCATTTTGGAAAATTCAGCACGCGTAACAGTTCCATCAGGATGAAATCCACCGTCATCGTACCCAACAACAGTACCATCTTCGACAAGCTCCATAACAGGCGCATACGCCCAGTGGCTTGCATCAATATCGTTAAATATAACATTTGCAGAAACAGGCATCACAGAAAGTGCCATAACCGCACAAAGTCCAAAACTTAGAATTCTTTTTCCTTTCATAATATATCCTCCTTACCCATTTTTCTATAATCCCAACCTGTTCTTAATAACCATAACAGCTTCTTCCGAAATATTGCAACCAAGCTTAACTACAGGTACAGTTTCTAAAACTCTGTTCAAAACCCCTGTTCCGTTGTCAAATAATTGTTTTATTCGTAGAATTTTTGTTTGATCGTATAAAATCTGAAAAGCATTGATGCCTTTTAGATCCGAAACAATGTTAGTATCGTTTTGATAAAGTCTTACAATTCCCTTAAGAGGGATTTGCTTATTTATATTAAGCTCTGTTTTTCCGCTCCACGGTGTGCCTGATACCAAAACCTCGTTGGTTTCAGATAAATACAAAACGGGAGTGTCATCATTTAAAATTTGAGTTTCAGGAAATGCCTTCTGCCAAAGAGAAGTATGTGTAGACTTGCCTGTTCCTGAAGGAGCAGAAAAGCACACGCCGTTTCCCTTAAAATCTATAGAAGAAGAATGGAATGTGACTCTTCCTTTTGAAAGTGCAATATATGAAAATGCTTCACCTACAACATTGTGTATCCAGCGTTCAACAGGCATACCGCCTAATGCCGATACATCGAACACATAGACTAAAGCATTGGTAAATTCGAAATCAAAATCAATGCGGAACAGAATTTCGTGAATTTGTGAAAATTTACGAATTACACTAAAACCTGCATCCGTTTTATAAAAATAACTGCCTGACTGCTTAAAAAGGAAATCTCCTTTCGGCTCATCAATCTTATCTTTTACCGAGTAAAAAATTTTACCATCTATCTCTTTTTCTTTATCTTTTAAAATATAATTTTCAAGTCGTCTTAAAACATAATTTGAATTTCCATCTTTATCAACATCATCTGCGCCTTTTATTGTGATATTTAAATCAGGCGCCGCCAATTCAGATAAATCTACATCCTCATCTATGTACATGAGAAGTTCGTTGTCCTTCTCAACTGAAGATAAAATATCTTTTGAAAAAGGAACATCGGCTTTGCGGCAATAAGCCGCAAAGCCTTCAGGCTGCACATAGCAGACCTTGGATTTTATCATATTTGCGTTCCCTGAAATATCAAGGACTAAATCTGCAATTTGATAAATCATAGTTCCTCCGTAACTTTTAGATTATTGCAATCCTACAACACTCTCTGTAGCCATAACCATAGCTATAAGCTGATCTTTAGAGAATTTAGTAGCACCGCTTTGTCTCTTGTAGGTTGTTTTCGGAATGGACAAAGAAATTGCATCCTGAGTGAACAACTCTACTTCACTAATTGCTGGTTTAATATATGTTTTCATAGTTTTGTTCCTCCTCTTATTCTAAAATTTTTACAGCAGATTCAATTTCATCTACATAAGCTTTAACTGCTGCCACTGCAAATTCTGTTTCCAAACCACCATCTTCAGCAATCAATTCAACTGCAAATGCGCCTTCAACACTCACGCCGTAAGCTGCAAATTCTTCATCATTAACCTTGATACCGCATTCTTCAAAATCAGAACCAATAACCTTAGCATAAGCTATTAATCTTGTATCAGTTAAAGAAACTAAACCTAATTTTACATCACTTGCAGCAACAGCATCTTCTGTAGTAATTTCGATTGTGCATCCTTCTGTCCAAGCGTCAAGAGTTGCAGGCTTGAAGATATGGATATAACCATTACCCTTCATGAAATCTACATCGTACTCTGTAGTGCCTGTAATTTTTACGCTGGTAACACCTGCAGCTGAATCCAAGATAACTTTAACATAGCCTGGTTCAATGTTAAGATAAGTATCTAAAGCCACATCATTAACTTTAACATCAAAACCACAATCATATATTGATGGGGTTGAGTTTACTGGTGCATCTAAAGACTGACCACCTACATAAATTTTGTCAGTATCAGAATTGTAGTTGCTTAAGGTGTATTCAAATGTGCCAACACCATTTATTTCCTGCTGGTCAATATACTTGATGTTTTCCGCTTCTACGCTGGAAAGACTTTCAGCATTGTGTACCATATAGGTAACTTCTTCAGCTGCTGTAGTTCTAACAGTTGTTTTGATTTTTTCTACACTTTTGTCAAAATAGTTTACTTTAACATCAGTGCCTGTAACAGTTACAGCCGCCATTGCGCTAATTGATGTTCCCAATACCATAGAAAGGCAGAGAACAGCAACTAAAATTTTTGTAGCGCTTTTCTTCATTTCTAATTCCCTCCATAATTTTAAATTTCGCTACAATAATCTCTTTTTTTTCTGCCAAAATCAATTGTCATGTCCGAAACATCCATAACACTATCACGATGTGAAATCATGATACAGGTTTTACCAAGTGCTTTAATGTTTCGTAAAATTTTTCGTTCAGTCGTGTCGTCTAACGCAGAGGTGCCTTCGTCCATGAGCAAAATCTCTTTGTCGGCGTACAGAGCCCTGGCAATAGCAATTCGTTGACCTTCACCTTCGGACAAACCAATTCCATTTTCTCCAAGTTCTGTTTCGTATCCCCGGGGGAGTGACTGAACAACTCCATCCAGTTCTGCCAATTTCGCACATTTCTCTAACCTTTCGTAATCAACCAAATTACCAAAGGCGATATTTTGCGCAACTGTACCTGACATAAGAAGGTTAACCTGTGGAACATAGGCAAACATATTTCGTGTTCCGGAATTAACGAAATATTTTGTTCCGTCCTCCTTTACCAGGGTTATTTCTCCGCTGTTGGCTGTCAAAAAGCCTAAAAGCAGTTTAAATACGGTAGTTTTCCACACCCCTGATTCGCCTGTGAGAGCTACCACACTCCCACGAGGTACGGATGCGGAAAAACCGCTTAAAATGCTTATTTCCTCATACCGGAAGGAAACGCATGAGAAATCAATCCTTGTCCAATCCAAAGGCTTTTCAGACGGTGCCTCGTCTGTCCCATCGTTCTCTAAATTTTCAAGTTCTGCCAGACGCTCCAGTGAGGCAGACGCCGAAAACCATTGAGGAACAAGTGAGGATAGACTCTGAATTGGTGAATCAATTTGACCTATCAACTCCAGCACTGCAGTAAGAGTACCAAAAGTCATAACTCCTGCTGAAATACGATAGGCTCCCCAACCAAGGGCGATATAGTACCCTAAAGTTACCGCCGCAAAGAACAGGGTTGAGGTTAAAATAGAAAAGTCATTCTTTTTCATCCGCATTCTGTAGCTTTTTTCTTGATAATCCAATAACCTTGCAGAAAAAAATCTCTCTTTAATGAACGACTTTATTACATAAATGCTGGAAAAAGCTTCAATCATAAATGACCTTAAACTTCCCTCACATTTTAAGTAATCCTTGTGATATGATTTCAGGCGTTTTCTAAAAACACTTGAAATCAGCAAAATAACAGGCAGACAAACTACCAAAAGTATTGCAAGTGATCTATCTAAGTAAAATAATGCAACAACTGAAAGTGCCAGCCTAACTGAAAGTCCGATCGCGGTGGGAACTATATCCACAACTGCAGAAACAACCACACCCACATCGGCATTTAAGAGATTAAGCAAATCTCCCGTCTTGTATTTCTCTAAATCGACTGCATTTTTTTGCAATAAATCGGAGAAAAATTTGTTTTTTATGTAAATCTCAATTCTGCCTGCAGAAACCACATACAGCTTTGATGTTACAACCTGTAAAAATAATTGTAAAGACGCCAAAAGCACAAGCACCGTTATTTCCTTTAAAACAATGCCTGCGACCTGCCCGGTTGCCACATCAATTACTCTTTTGGATGCAAAGGCAAAGAAAACGCCAAGCACCGAAACTAAAACTCCGAGAACTGAAAGCAACCCAATATATACGAAAAATCTTTTTAAGATTTCAAGATATCTTACAGCTGATTTACTATTCATATTTCCTATCTTCTTTACACTGCTCTTCTGACCCATACTGCAATCTTTACAATAAGCGGGCGAAGGTATAAACTTTTTGACCAGATAAAGCTGAAAATTTTATAGCGTAAACTGTCACAAGAAAAAGGCTTTCCTTTGCGAATTCCTCTTGTAGCCTTAGCCAAAATCTGATGCGGATAGATAGGATATTCCTTTTCAAATTCCCCGTCTCCCGCCAATATGTAAGCGCCATTTTTCTTTCCTATTATACGATGCAAAACATAATTACCGCTAATTCTCCTGTATAATATTATATCATAATTTCGATAAAAATCAACCCTTTTAAGAAAAATTTTATCCACCCCGTCATGAAGCAGTGGCCACATACTGTTTCCTCTGATTACAAGACCTGCTTCTTTTCCTTCTTTCAAAGGTTTTTCTATCAATTCCACTAAATCGGAAATAGGCTTTTCTACTCTATCCATATCCTATAATAACATATTTCTCGCAGAAAGGTCTGCCAAGAATTCCTTTACATCACAATTTGCAGTTTCTTCATCCACATCATACTCACTAAGCAAGGCTGTAACGAGTTCTTGCTCAGTGACATCATTTATAAGCTCTTTCCATAGGAAAGCTCCGCTTTCTGTGAGTGTAAATGAATCTGACAAGTCCACCACACCTTCTCCAACGGTAACCACGAGATAGTCACCTGCAATCTCTTTCAACATAAAGTTAGGGTTAATTTTCATTTTAAGTTGTCGCCTCTCCTTTCTTCTTGAGTGCCTATTCATTTTACCATACATTGATATAATTTGCAAGCTTTTTTTAATATCAAAAAAAGACATTTCTCATGATGCACAAAACCGCTAAAACAAGCAAAAGCACGACAAAAATATACATAATTTTTTTACATATCAAATTATTCCCTTCTTTCCACAAATTACATATCCTGTTAGTGTAGGAGGAATTATAAATGAAAAGCTACACATACAACGATTTAATAAAAGATTTAAAAGAGCTTTCAGTGCCGTTTTACTCAATCGGGAAAACGGTATTCGGGAGAAATATTTACAGCATCAAATTAGGGAGAGGAGAAAAGCAGATTTTGATTGTAGGTGCACATCATGGACTTGAATGGCTGACATCTCCCTTGATTGTAGAATTTGCAAAACAGTATCTTAAGCATCTAAAATCAGGTAAGCGATTAAAGGGTTACGATGTCTTAAAGCTGTATAAAACAGCAACAATACATCTTATACCTATGCTGAATCCCGATGGAATAGAAATAGCGACTTTCGGTACAGACAGTCCGTATCTTAACCGAATTAACTTAGGAAATGATTTTAAGAAAAACTGGCAAAGCAACGGACGCGGTATAGACCTAAATCACAATTATGATGCAGGCTTTAATATGTTAAAGAAACAGGAATTTAAGATGGGAATTACAAGTCCGTGTGCCACGCGTTACGGCGGGACTCATCCGGAAAGCGAACCTGAAACAAAAGCTCTTTGCGATTATGTGAGAAAGAATGACTTCAGGCTCTGCATTGCATATCATTCGCAAGGCGAGGTTATTTATTATGACTATAATGGTTATGTTCCTGAAAACAGCTATGAAATTTTGAAGGCTTTGTGCAGAGAAAGCACATACCGACCCGATAAAACTGAAGAAATTGCATCTTATGGCGGTTTTAAAGACTGGTTTATTGAAAAATACCGCCTTCCCGCCTATACAGTAGAGGTAGGCCTGGGAAAAAATCCGTTAAGCTATACTCAATTCCCTGAAATTGTAGAAAAAAATATCCCTTTAATGCTTCTTGCATCATTTTTAGGTTGATTTTACCAAAATTCTCGTGTATAATGTATATGTAGAATTTTTCTTGAAATGAGGGAGTTCAAATGAAAAAAAGAATATTTACACTCATTGTTATAGTTTTACTGCTCTTTCAGCTTACCGGTTGTATGAGAATAACTTACCATGTAACGCTAAACAAAAACGCAACAGCAGATGTAGTATATGAAATGTACATGAACAAAGAAACTTTGCCATTATTTTTAGGCGAAGATGTTGAAAATCAGGATATATTTGCAGAAAATAAAAAGAGTGCAGAAGATTCAGGGTTTAAGGTTGAAGCCTTGGAAACTGAAACAGAAGTAGGCTTTAAGGCGTCTGCAAAGAGTATGGACCTTAATATGCAGGAAGTGATAACCCAGTTAGGAATGGGCGGAACAGGAGATGGCGGAATAAAGGTAACTCGCGGACTTTTTAAGAATGTTTATACCTTAAACGCAAATGTTGATACCTCCGACATTTTCGGTGACGACCCGAATTCTCAAACACTTTTACCTGCGATAAATCAGTCAATATCGCTAAAGCTTATTGTTACAGCACCATCTGAAATAACTTCTAAAACCGGAACCCCGTCAGAAACACAAAAAAACACCTATGAATACGATATTGTTTTAGGGGAAAATAACGAAATATCTTTGTCATACAGTCTTGTTAATATGACTAATATTTACTTAATAATCGGAGCAGTTGTGCTCGCCGCACTTATTGCAATTTATGTAATAAAAGCAAGAAAGAAAGGTGTCGACCTTAGCAAAGACGAAGACTTTGATGTTTTCGACGACCAACAAGAAGAAGAAAATAAAGCGGAATAAACCGCTTTATTTTTTTTAAAAAATTAGAAATAAAGTATTGACAACAGGCAAAAATTGTGCTATTATACTTAGGTAAGCTCGAGTGGCGGAACTGGCAGACGCACAGGACTTAAAATCCTGCGGCCCTTAAAGCCGTACCGGTTCGATTCCGGTCTCGAGCACCAAAAAAGCATCGACTTTAAGTCGATGCTTTTTGTTTTTATTAGTTTGTTTTCATTCTAACATCTTCTTTTACGAGCAGGAAAACAGTTGCAGCAAGAGGTATAAAGAACAAAATACCTATAACACCGAATAATTTACCCCCTATTAAAGCAGAAACTAAAGTATAGAGTGGCGGAAGTCCGACATTTGCGCCAACTACTCTCGGATAAATAAACTGGTTTTCAACAAACTGAACAACAAGGTAAACCGCCAGAGCTTTAAGGGCTACTACCGGACTTACAATAGCAATCAGCAAAGCACTTAATGTGCAGGAAATAAATGCACCGATATAAGGTATTATTGCGCAAACTGCGGTAACTACACCTACTAAAGTTGCATACGGAAGTTTGAAAACCGTAAATGTTAAAAACATAAGCGCACCGAGAATAACTGCCTCGATACATTGTCCTGAGAGGAATCTTGTAAAGGTTTCGCTGAACAATCTGCAGAATTTAATAATTCTGTCTGCCCATTTGGATTTTATGTAAGTTGTTATAAGAGTCTTTGAATGTCTTACTACCCTGTTCTTACTTAAAATTAAGTAAATTGCGATAATCACAGAAAAAACAGCAGTTACGACAGCACTTACAGTAGAAGAAATGGCTAAAGCAACACCGCCCAGCAAGGTATGAGCAGTATCTGTGAAATTTCCGAACAAGCCTTCTAAATTCTCACTGTTTAAAAACTCTTCCAACCAAGAGTTTCTTATGTTATGACTTCTTAAATAGTCGACAAATGCGGGCAATTTCTCCTTTGCAAGGTAATAAACACTTGTTACTGACTCTCTTATTACAGGAATAATTATTGTGCACACAAGGAAAATGATAAGCACCGCGATTAAGATAGTTACCGCAAAGCTTATTGCGTGATAAGAGTTATCAGACATTTTTGTTTTTTTGCCTTTAAAAAGTTTTTTTAAAAGCTTTTCAACGGTGCTTACGGGTACATTTACAAAAATCGCAATAATTCCACCCACAATAACAGGCATAATAAGTGAAATTATGTTATTAAAAAATGGTAGCACTGAACTAAAATTCATCAAAATTGCGAAAAGCACCACGCCGAATGAAGTGATAAAAAGTATCTGTTTAAGTTTTTTATCCATACTTTTCCTCCATTATAAAATTCCGTACATAATAAGACTTATAATAACAGTAGCCATTATAACTCCAAGAAAAATTGGAAGAATTGCCTTTTTTATTCTTATTCCAAGCAATGTAGAAATCATAGCGCCTGTCCACGCGCCTGTTCCCGGGAGTGGAACACCCACAAACAACATCAATCCTAAAAATTCTCCTTTTTTAAGAGCATCGCTTTTTTTCATAGCGTGTTCCTCTATTTTGCAGACTGCCTTTCCTATGTATTTTGTTGGCTTAAGCCATTTAAAAATCTTTTTAATGAATAGCAAAATAAAAGGTATCGGCAAAATATTACCTATTACAGAGATAAATACTGTTTCAGCAAGCGGAAGTCCAAGCAAGCGCCCAACAATAATACCGCCTCTGCACTCTAAAACAGGCAAAAGGGATACAATGAATGTAACAAGCTCAGCAGGGATATATTGTCCAAGCGATTCCCCAAACCATATTGCAATACTGTCCATAATTCTCTCCTTAAATTATTTTTGTTCGCGAAGTTGATTTAAATTTCTCATAATATACAAAACGAATGAAAGACCCATAAACGCAAGGCATGCACCTATTGCCATATTAGATACAGCCTCTGGAATGTTATTCCATGTAATGTGGAGTATAATTGTAAAATACAAAAGGAAAGTAGTTACCTTTCCGTGCCAGTTTGCGCTTTTAACAACCTTTGTTTTTTTGACAACAAAAAGTCCCATAACACTCAAGAAAATCTCCTTAACAACAAGTAAGGAAAAAGGAACAATCATGAATGGGAATTCAGATATCAGGCAAAAGAGTGTTGCAGCCTGAGTTAATTTATCTGCAACAGGGTCTAAAATTTTACCCAAATCGCTTATCATATTAAAATGTCTTGCGATATACCCGTCAACCACATCAGTAAGTCCGGATAAGATTATAACTAAAACAGCCCAAAGATTATATTCATTGTTGTAAAGCCAAACAATAATCGGGATTAAAGCTATTCTTATCAGAGATAAAATGTTTGGTATTGTCAGGATATTATACTTTTTGAGGTTCATCATCTTTTGTAACTCCTTAAAGCTAAATTCTTTCTAATATACATTATAATACAATTTGCCAAAAAAATCAAGAAAATAATAAAAAAGTGCGTAGCCTGCACGAAAGCAGAGCCACGCACCAAAAGCGCAAGGACACCGTTCAACAAAAGTTTCCCACTTTTTGTTTTTCAAGAAGAATATTTAATTTTGTAAGGGCAGATACCTACATCTGTCCGTTTTATGAATTTTGCTAAAGCAAAACTCACTCCCACTCGCTCCTGATAAAGAAATCTTAAACAATTCTGTTTAGAAATTTTATCACGAGGTATTGTAGTTATCTGTATTATCCACAACCTATGGACTATACGATTTTTTGTTGCCATATTGTTGCCATTGGACAGTTCGTATTATACATCAAAGCCACAATAAAATCAATGCTTTTGCAAAAATTAGTTATATAAATTTTGCCTACATAATTTTTAACTTAGTAAGTGGAACAATAGCTGT
>JAFWXG010000172.1 GCA_017523005.1 Clostridia bacterium | reverse complement strand
TTTGGTTATATGGGAAACTTCCTGGTATTAGGAATTTGGGGAGACGAAGCATTATCTAAATATTTAATGTACACATTTTTTATTTCTGTAGTGTGCTATTCGTGGGGGATTTATATTTTAATTCCAAAGGGAAACGGAACAATGTGGCAAAATCTTAAAAAGGGGTTAACAGCACCTCCTATTATTGCCCTTGTTATTGGTATAATAGGCGGATTGCTTAATGTAAAGGCATATATGCCTGCATTCGCTATGACTGCGCTTGATAATGCGTCAAAATGTATGGGTCCTGCAGCTATGTTGCTTGCGGGTATTGTCATTGGCGGATATGATTTCAGAGAGTTATTAAAAAATAAAAAAGTATATATTGTTACAACTCTAAGAATGTTTGTAATACCGGCAGTTTTCATTCTAACATTACATATATTAGGGGTAAGCAGAGAAATCATAGTTTTTACCTTAGTGGCTTTTGCAGCACCTCTCGGAATGAACACAATAGTATATCCTGCAGCGTATGGTGGAGATACCAAAACAGGAGCGTCAATGACAATGATATCTCATGTACTTTCAGTTATTACAATTCCTGTTATGTATTATTTGTTTGTTATTCTTTTATAAAAAAATTTAAAAAAGGTCTTTACAAACTAAAATTTATGTGATATAATCTGTTTTGTTAAAGACATGCGGGCGTAGCTCATCTGGTAGAGCGCCACCTTGCCAAGGTGGAGGTAGCGAGTTCGAGCCTCGTCGCCCGCTCCAATATAAAACCCGCAATTTGCGGGCTTTTTTATTCTCAAAAGGAGGTAAACAGAAATGAAACGCAAAATGAATACAGGCGTATTTTTCGGATTTTTGGCATTTATGTCTCTGCTGTTTTTTGTATTCTCTTTTTTGTTTGACGGTGTGATTAATGTCATATTTCTTTCTGTTTCCTTTTTGTTTGGAGTGCTTATTCCAATCGTTGATTTTCTCAAAAACAAAGAAACATATATAAGGTTAAACCCTGCGATGTACGCTGTTGCATCTTTGATAACTTTTATATTTGCAAGCTACTACCAAGGACTTTTGTTGTTACTTTTGTACTGCCTTGGAGTTATAGCGAAAGAATTTGTATGCAGAACCAAAATTCGCGCCGAGCACATTGTTTCTGAAATGAAGAAAAAGAAATATCATTTAGACAGCATGGGAATGCGTCATCAAATTGACGCAAAAGACATTTGTAAAAAAGATATTATTGAAATGCTCTCCGGCGAAATTGTTCCTGTTGACGGAACCGTGCTCTCTGGAGAGGCAACTGTTACATCCCGTGCAATAGACGGAATGACAAACGCTTATCAGGTACATGAGGGCGATTTTGTTTTGTCGGGTACAACCGTATTGTCAGGAAATTTCATTCTTCGTGCTGAATCGGATTTTGAAAACAGCACCACGGCTCAAACTGTTTCTTATAAAAATAAGATGTATAACAGTATTACAGCTCACGAAAAAATGGTTTTACGCCTTATAAACATAATATCCTTAGTTGTAGCCTTGATAGGATTTATAATCTTTGGGGTTATTTCAATAATAAGGCAAAATGTTCAAATTTTAATATATGGCCTGATTTGGATTTCTTTTATCTCGTGTACAGATTTAATAAGAAGTCTTTTGCATAACGCTTATGTAAATGCGTCAATGAGGTGTTGTAATAATGGTATTGTAGTTAAGAACAAGGAACTTCCTGAAAAAAGTATGTTTATAAAAAACCTTTTGTTCAGGAAACAGGGTGTTCTGACAACAAGAAAACCTGTTGTGTCTAAAATAGTTCCTGTTGAGGGCGTTACAAAAACTGAACTTATTAGATATGCCGCGTATGCACAATGCAAAGCTTCGAATGCTATATCAAAAGAAGTGGTGGAGCGTTGCAGGAGAAAAATTAAATGTGAAGATATTACATATTTTATGGAAACAGAAGAAAATGGTGCAATGGTGCAGCTAAGTAGTGGACTGGAAATCATTACAGGTACTTCGGCTGTTCTTGAAAAGTATGACATCGTAAGTGGAATAATAAGCGAAGAATCTGTTTTATGTGTAGCAGTGAACAATACTTTTGTTGGACATATTGTTTTCAAATATGAGCTTAAAGACGATATAAAACAAAGTGTCGAAAGCTTAAAATACGCGGGTGCAAAGAACCTTTATGTAATTACAAGAGATTCCGAGCGAGTTGCAAAGCAGATAGCTGCAAAAACCGGAATTAAGGGATATATTTGCGAGCTTGATTCTAAAGGTATTGAGGATACAGTAAACAAGTTTGGGAAGAATACCGTTTATGTAGGCTTTGGCAAGGGCGACTCTTATGATTTTAATAAAGAGTGCGTAAAGCTGATGTACGGCGGTTTTTACTATGACACCGAGAGAACTGACGGACTTCTTTTGTCAGATAGCTTTGGTTGTATTTTAAAATATTTCAACATAATAAAAGATACAAGAAGGTTAGTGTTTCAAAACATTTTGATTTATGTTACAACATTGGGTAGTTTGCTTGGTTTGCTTTTGAGCAATATGTACGCTGTGTTGGGTGCGGGTTTTATAGTCAATTTGGGGTTGGTTTTAAATCAGCTTAATACACTCAGGATATACAAAAAACTTTAATGAAAAAGCCGTTGCGTTATACCGCAACGGCTTTTTAAATATTAAAAATCATCTTCGTCCTGAACTAT